>DATIVP010000112.1:0-18126 GCA_035465755.1 Acidimicrobiales bacterium
TCGGTGTTCTCGGTCCCCTCGGGATAGACCGTAAGGAGAGAGCCCACCGCGAGGTCCCCGACGTGCACGCGGCGCCCGTCGATGCCCACGAGGTAGCTGCCGGCGCGCCAGTCGGTGTGAAAGAGGGTGTCCTTGGGCAGCGGGCCTAGGCTGCGCAGCAGCGGGAAGATCGCCACGACGCCAAAGGCTCCGAGCCCCCCGCCGAGGAGCCCGCCCAGGAGCTTGCGGCGCTTGATGACGCTGCCGCCGCGCTCGACGATCGCCGCGGCGAACGCGTCGCGGGTCTCTTGGTCGTGGGCCACCTCGTGGCGCTGCTCGACGAAGGGCCCGCGCGGCATGAGGTACTTTCCCCAGGCGACGAGTCCCAGGCCGAGGAAGAACAGTCCTCCGCCCATCGTCGCCCCGAGGGTCCAGGCCGGCGCGTCGACCCAGTAGCAGTAGCCAAAGCCGACCACCAGCGCCAGTCCCACGAGGAACAAGACGGCGATGACCCGCTCGACGAGGAGGGGGTTGCGCGCCGCGGGCTGCAAGTGCGGATCGTCGGCCGCGAGGCCAGCGATCTCCACCGGCGTGCGGTGCTCGGTTGACTCACTCACTGCGCTCTCCTACCCAGTATCCGAGAAGGGCCAGCAGTCCCACGCCCACGAGGAGGGCGACGAAGCCCTCGGCGACCGGCCCCAGGCCGCCCAGGCCGAAGCCCCCCGGGTTCTGCGGGTGCTGAATGTACGTCGTGACGTACTTGACGATGTCGGCGACCTGGTAGTCGCTCAGGTTGCCGGTGAAGCGCGGCATGTTGGCCGGGCCGGTGCGAATGGCCTCGGCGACCTGGGTCGCGGGGATGTGGCGCAGCGAGGGCGCGAACGTGCCGGCGGCCAGCGCGTCGCCGTCGCCTTCGATCGTGTGACAGGCCGCGCAGTTCAGGGCGAAGAGCGCCATGCCGTTGGCCACGTTGGCGTCCTTCACGTTGACCGTCGGAATGGCCGGGTAGCTCGGCGAGAGCGAGTTGACCCACGCGGCGATGGCGATGGCCTGGTCGTGGGTGAGGCGCGGTTGGCGCCTCGGCGCCTGGACCGAGCGCGGATCGGCGGCGGGCATGCGACCCGACTCGATCCAGAAGTCGATGGTCGCCGGTCCCAGGCCCACCAGGTTCGGGTAGGCGCCCGAGGTGCCGTTGGCCGGCACGCCGTTGGCCTCGGTGCCGTGGCAGGACGCGCAGTTCTGCAAGAAGAGCGCCTGGCCCGTCGCGGCGAGCGCCGGGGAGGGCACGTTGTAGGTGATCGCGCTGTTGCCGTACTTGATGACGGCCCCGGTCTGGGGATCCACCGTCACCTTGTCCGAGTTGGGAGTGCCGGCGTTGTGGCGCGTCGTCTGATAGACGACCTTGCCGGCGGCGCCGGCTCCGCCCGCGAGGGCGAGGGGCACCAGAGCGAGGACGACGACGGCCGTGGCCACGCGTGCTCGCGATGAGAGAGACGACACCGGGCTTACCTACTTAAGGAGGAAGAGGGACGAGAACAGGCCGATCCACACCACGTCGACGAAGTGCCAGTAGTAGCTCACCCCTTGGAAGGTGGCGAGCTCGCCCGGGTCGCCCTCGCTGCCGCGCATGCGAAAGAGCAGGAAGCCCATCGCGACGAGACCGAGGAAGACGTGCAGACCGTGCAGGCCGGTGGTGATGAAGAAGACCGAGCCGTAGGAGTTCGTGTACCAGCGAGTGGCGAGGTGGGTCCACTCGTAGGCCTGGTTGCCCACGAAGAGGGCACCCATGATGATGGTGACGATCACCCAGCGACGGGCCTCGTCGCGGCGGCGGTGCTCGATGAGCCACACCGCCCACTGCATGGTGAAGGACGAGGCGATCAGCACGATGGTAAAGACGCCCGCCTGGAGCGTGTCGAGGTGGGTGCCCGCGGGGGGCCACGCCTGCAGGTGCGCGCGGATAGTAAATAGGGCGGCGAAGAGACCCGAGAAGAACATCAGCTCGCTGCCGAGCCAGATCATGACCCCGATGGCGAGCATCGGGGGACGGTCGTGGACGATCTTCTCTTGCTTCGCCAGGCTATTGAGGGGAATCGCCTGACTCACTCCCACATTTCTAGTTGAGCGCGCTACCGGGCACCGGTTCGTCCACTGAAATTAATCACAGGATTGAGGCGGGCAGGGGTCCACCAGCGACTATGGCCAGGCGCCGAGTCGGGCGCGTCATCGCCACGTAGAGGGTTCGTAGCCCCCGCGGCGTGACCTGACCGTCGCTCGACTCGCGACAGGCGATCTCACAGGGGTCCACCACGAGGACCGCGTCGAATTCGAGCCCATTCGCGCCCTCGGCGGCCAGCACGACCAGGTCGGCGCCCAGGCCGCGGGTCGTCTCGTCGCGCGGGTCGACCGCGGCGAGGCCCCCGGCGAGGAGGATCTCGATGATCTCGGGCACCCGCGCGCCCGCGACGATGACCGCGGTGCGCCCGGGGGCGACCGCGTCGACCTCGCGCCGGGTGGCGGCGAGGAGGCGGTCGGCGAACTCCTCGGGCGAGACGCGCTCGACGATCGGCGAGACCCCCGCGCGGCGCACCGGGCGCGGGGCGTCGACGTCAGGCGCGGCGGCGGCCAGGGTCGGCGCGGCGAAGCTCAGCACCTCCTCGGGGGTGCGGTAGCTCACGGTGAGGTCGACACGGGTCGGACTGCGCCGGGGCTCGAGCATCGCGATGGTCGCCTCCCAGGAGGCGGGCGAGGACGCGGTCGTGGCCTGGGCCATGTCACCGACGATGGTCATCGATCCGGTGAGGTCGCGCCGGCGCAGCACGCGCAGCTCCATGGGAGAGAGGTCCTGGGCCTCGTCGACGACGATGTGTCCGTAGGTGATGAACTCGGCCTCGTCGCGTTCGGCGGCCGCGGCGGTGGCGAGGCGCGCCGCTTCGCGCAGGGCCGCGGCGCGCACGTCGGCGCGGTAGCTGTCCAGATCGATGCCGTCGAGGATCGTGGTCTCGGCCTTGGGCGGACGCGGGCGCTTGCGCGGTCCCAGCAAGACGCGCGCCTCGTCGATCAGCGCCGCGTCGGCCATCGTCCAGGCGACCTCTTCGAGCGAGGCCGAGCGCGCGCGCACGAGCATCTCGCACTCCTCGTCGCTCAAGACGCCCTTGCCGGCCGCGCGCAAGAGTGCGGGCGCGCCGAAGAGGTCGTGGAGCAGCTCCTGGCCCGAGAGGCGCGGCCAGATCCGCTGGACCAGCTCCTTGAAGGCCTGGGTCGCGCGGATCGTGTCGGCGACGTCATTGAGCGAGGTCTCGTCTCCCTCGTGCACGAAGCGGTCGCGGTAGGTCAGGGCCAGTCGGTTGGCGAGCTCGCGCCCGACGGCGCTGCGGCGCTGGTTGTGATTGCCCGGGCGGCGCCGGGCCCGCTCGACGATCTCGCGGGTGTCGCGCGCGCGCACGGTCACCGTGACGCGTCCGACCATCAACTCGACGTCCTCGCGCAGAGGGCGCTGGCGCGTGGCGAGGGCGCGTTCGATGACCCGCACCATTCGCGCGTCGCCCTTCAAGCGCGCGACGTCGTCGCGATCGTGGCCGGTCACGTTGACGTTGGTCACCAGTCCGGAGATCGTCGAGAGCGTCACCCCCGACTCGCCCAGGGAAGGCAGGACGTTCTCGATGTAGTTGAGAAAGAGCGGGTTGGGCCCAACGACCAGCACGCCCTGGCGTTCGAGGGTCGCGCGGTAGGTGTAGAGCAGGTAGGCCGCGCGGTGCAGCGCCACGGCCGTCTTGCCCGTGCCGGGACCGCCCTGGACGAGGAGCATGCCGGCGAGGGGCGCGCGGATGATGCGGTCCTGCTCGCCCTGGATCGTCGAGACGATGTCGCCCATGCGACCGGTGCGCGCGCGTCCGAGCGCGGCCAGCAGCGCGCCGGGCCCGCCGAGGGCGAGCCCGCCCTCGACCAGGCCCTCCTCGGTGGCGTCACGCTCCTCGCCCTCGGGCAGGTGCAGCTCACCGTCGGCGTCGGCGAAGTACTCGTCCTCGACCCCGGTGACACTGCGCCCGCGGATCGCCACGTGGCGCCGGCGCACCAGGTTGAGCGGCTCGACGCCGGTCGCGCGGTAGAAGGCCTCGGCGACCGGCGCGCGCCAGTCGATCACCAGCGGGTTGAGCTCGGCGTCAGAGACCGCCAGGCGCCCGACGTGGAAGGCCTCGCCCGCGTTGATGGCCGGGTCGTAGTCGATGCGCCCGAAGAAGAGGGGCTGGTCGCCGATGGCCAGCTGGTCGAGGCGCTGGAGAGCGGTACCCATGACGACGTCGCGCTCCACGAGGTCGCCGGCGCCGCGCATCGTCGCCACCGCGGCGCTGTCGCGCAGGGATCGGGCCTCGTCACGCATGTGATCCAAGGCACCCAGAGCGAGATCGAGGAAGTCCTGCTCTTCGGCGATTTCACGCTCGTGCGCCACCTTCACCTCTTTCGCGCGACCTTCAAATGGGGTCTGACAAGTCTAGAGGACGCGCCCGACCCTCACGCCAATGGGCCCGGCGCTCGCCCCTAGATTGGGGTGGACCAAAGGAGAACGGTGGGCCAGTCAGCATTTCTACGGGCGTGTCGAGGCGAAAGCGTCGACCACGTCCCCGTGTGGTTCATGCGCCAGGCCGGCCGCTCGCTGCCCGAGTACCGGGCGCTGCGCGGCACCGGCTCGATCCTTCAGGCGATCGCCGATCCCGCGCTGGCCAGCGAGATCACCCTGCAGCCGGTGCGCCGCTACGGCGTGGACGCCGCGGTGCTCTTCTCGGACATCGTCGTGCCCTACCACGCCGTCGGTTTCGGCGTGGACGTCGTGCCCGGGCGCGGGCCGGTCATCGCCCAGCCCTTCCGCTCCGCGGCGGACCTCGCCCGGTTGCGCGACCTCGACGCCGCCGACGTGGCTCACGTCACCGAGACCGTCACCCTCGCCGTCGCCGAGCTCGCGGCCACCGACACGCCGCTGATCGGATTCGCCGGCGCGCCCTTCACGGTGGCGAGCTACCTCGTCGAGGGCGGACCCACCCGAGTCTTCGGCGTGATCAAGACGCTGATGCACTCTGAACCAGACCTCTTTGACGCACTGCTCGATCGACTCGTCGCGATCACGGTCGCCTTCCTGCGTGCCCAGGTCGAGCACGGCGCGAGTGCCCTGCAGCTCTTCGACTCCTGGGCGGGGTCTCTCACGCGCGACGAGTACCGGCGCTTCGCCCTGGAGGCGACGACCCGCGTGCTCGACGGGGTAAGGGATCTCAACGTGCCGACCATCCTCTTCGGCGTCGGCACCGGCGAGCTGCTCGATCTCATGGCGAGCACCGGCCCCGACGTCATGGGCATCGACTGGCACGTGGACTTAGACGAGGGGCGCCGTCGGGTCGCTCGCCCGGTGCAGGGCAACCTGGATCCCGCGAGGTGCCTGGGCGGCGTGGACAACGCGCTCGCGGCAACGCGCGAGGTCCTCGCGCGGGCCGGCAGCGAGGCCGGACACATCTTCAACCTCGGACACGGCGTCCTGCCCGAGACCGATCCCACGGTTCTCGAGGCCGTCGTGCGACTCGTCCACGACGAGGCACGCGCGGGTGTGCGATGACGATCGGCGTCCTCGTGATGGCCTACGGCACGCCGACGACGCGTGACGACGTCGAGGCCTACTACACCCGCATCCGCCACGGCCGGCCCCCCACGCCCGAGCTGCTCGCCGACCTCGTGCGCCGCTACGAGGCGATCGGGGGCACGTCGCCCTTGGCCGAGCGCACCGCGCGCCAGGTCGCGGCCCTGGCCGCGGCCCTGGAAGAGCACAATCGCGGCGAGTACGTCGTGGTCTTCGGATCGAAGTACGAGCCGCCCCTGCTCGAAGAGGCCGCGCGCGAACTCCTCGCGCGCGGCGTCGAGCGCGTCATCGGCCTCGTGCTCGCGCCGCACTCGTCGTCCATGTCGACCGACCAGTACATGGACCGTGCGCGCGCCGCGCTGGGTCAGGACGTCGACTTCACGCCGATCGGCGCCTGGTGGGACGCCGAGGGGTTCTGCGAGCTGATCGGCGAGCGGGTCCGCGCGGCTCTCGCCACGGTCCCCGCCGAGCGACGCGCGACGACCGAGGTGGTCTTCTCCGCGCACTCGCTGCCCGAGAAGATCCTGGAGAACGGCGACACCTACCCCGAGCAGCTCGCCGAGAGCGCGCGGCGCGCGGCGAGCGCCGCGGGGCTCGCCCGTCACGAGCTCGCCTGGCAGTCGGCCGGGCGCACCGGTGACGTGTGGCTCGGACCCGACATCTTGGTCGTGCTGGCCGAGCTCGCCGCGCGCGGCGTCACCGACGTGGTGTCGTGTCCCATCGGCTTCGTCGCCGACCACCTCGAGGTCCTCTACGACATCGACGTCGACGGCCAACGCGTGGCCCACGAGGTGGGCATCAACCTCGTGCGCACCGCGTCGCTCAACGACGACCCCGACTTCATCGACGTCCTCGCGAAAGTCGTGGAGTCGGCGTGAGCCGCGCGTCGGTCGTCGTCGTCGGCGGCGGCGTCGCGGGACTGGCCGCGGCCTGGGAGCTCTCGGGCGGCGCGTCGGGCCCCTCGGCCTCCACCCCGCGCGTCGAGGTCATCGAGCCGGGCGAAAAGGTCGGCGGCACGCTCGCGGTCTCCTCCTTCGCCGGGCGCACGATCGACGTGGGTCCCGACGGATTCCTCGCTCGGCGCCCCGAGGCGACCCAGCTCATCAACGAGTTGGGCCTCGCCGACGAGCTGGTGCCGATCGGCGCGAGCGGCGCGAGCATCTACCTGCGCGGGGCGCTGCACGAGATCCCGATGGGCCTCGCCCTGGGAGTTCCCACCTCCTATCAGGCGGTGGCCTCGATGGCGGGGCTGAGCTGGCGAGCTCGCCTGGGCGCCAAGCGCGACCAGTGGTTCCCGGCGCGCCTGGGAGTCGCCGAGGACATCTCGATCGGTGAGATCGTGCGCACCAAGCTGGGGCGAGAGCTCGCCTACCAGTTCATCGAGCCGATGGTCGGCGGCATCCAGGCCGGACGCATCGACGAGCTCTCGGCGAAGAGCATCTTCCCCGCGCTCTATGACGCCGCGCGCGCCGGGGGATCGCTGATGCGCGCCCTCGCGCGACCCGCCACCGTTGCCGGTGGGGCCTCGGCCTCGCCGTCGACGCCGCCCGGTCCGCTCTTCGCCACGCTGCGCGGGGGCATCGGCTCGCTGCCCGGCCGACTCGTCGAACTGCTCGGCGAGCGCGGCGTCGCGATTCGCACGTCCACCTCGGTGGTGGCGCTGCGCGCGACGCCCCGCGGCCCGCGGCGCTACGACGTCGACACCCCCGACACGACGACGCCCGCCGACGCCGTCGTACTGGCGACTCCGGGCACCGTCACCGGGACACTGGCGGGCGCGTTGGACCCGGCGATCGCCGCGCTCGCGAGCATTCGCTGTGCGAGCACGGCCATGGTCACCCTCGCGGTGGCGCGCGACGCACTTCGACTCGACTTCTCCGGCACCGGTGCGCTGGTGCCCCTGGGCACGCCCTTTCACGGCGACACCATGCTCGTCACGGCGATCACGCTGCTCGAGCGCAAGTGGCCCTACCTGGCCGAGGGCGGGGGCGAGGCGATCCTGCGCGTGCACGTGGGCCGCAGCGACGACACGCGATTCGCCGCACTCTCCGACGAGCAGCTCGTCGAGCGCGTCAGCCGCGAGCTCGCGACGATCCTGGGAGACTTCCCGACGCCGAGCGAGGCCCTCGTGCGCCGCTTCGATCACGCCCTGCCCCAGTACCTCGTCGGACACGACGCGCTGATCGGCGCCGCCAAGGCGGCGGCGGCGCCGCTGCACCTGGCCCTGGCCGGCAACGCCTACGACGGCGTGGGCATCCCCGCCTCCATCGGTTCGGGCCGTCGCGCCGCTCGCGAGATCCTCGCGAGCCTGGGCGAGACGCCCGAGCGCCGGTCGCGGTGATCGACCCGCTCGGCGCCCAAGCGACGACCCGCGACGCTGCCGGCAGAAGCGCCTACTGGTAGTAGCCCGAGTGGATGTAGATGCACGGCACGCCCTCGGCGACGTACATCGCGTGGTTCTTCGGGTCATCATCGAGGGCCAGGCGAACGTCGAGGCCGTGAGCGGTGAGGTCCTTCACCGCGGCCCGCTTGAAGTCATCGACCCCCGAGTAGTCCCCGTACTCGCGCATGATGAGCAGGTCCCAGCGCAACGAGTAGCGCTCGAGCCAGGCCAGCGTGTGCGGACGCACCCGCCGGGGCCGACCGGTGAGCAGCACGATCGTCAGATCGTCGTCGAGCAGCTCGAGGAGGCGCTCGATCTCGGCGATGACGGGATCGTCGCCGCAGGCGTCGAAGAAGCTGCGCCAGTCGCCCCAGTCGAGGTAGTGCTGGCGCCCCGCGGCGTCGGCCAGCACGCCGTCGATGTCGAAGATGACCGCGGGGCCGCGCCGCGCGTCGTCGCGCCAGTACCAGTTCTCGCCGAGATCGTCTGCAGTCATGAGCCGGCCCTCCGCTCGGGCCACATCTGAGAGACTAGGCGCCGTGGGAACGAGCGAACGTCTGACGGTGCCGATCCCCTTCGGCCACCACGTCTACGTCGTGAGCGACCTGTCGATCTCGCCCGACTCGCGCCGCGAGAGTCGGGCGCTGCGCGAGTTCGTCGAGCTTCTCGGTGACATCGACGACGCGGCGGTGGTCGTGGTGGCGGGCAACCTCTTCGAGCCCGGCAACGCGGACCCCGCGGCCTACGTCGCGGCGACGTGGGCTCGGCTCGGCGAGCTCGCGAGCGCGCTGCGCGCCTTCGCTGACGCCCCCGAGCATCAGCTCTACGTCCTGCCCGGCAGTCACGACGCGAGCTTCCTCGACCACCCGGCGGTCGTCACCTCGCTCACCTCGCTGGGGGTGACGCTCGCCCACGACCTCGTCTTACAGGTGGCGACGGCCAACGGCGTGCGCGACATCGCGGTCGCCGCCGGGCACTGCGACGTCGACGTGACGCGCGCCGACGAGTCCGAGCGTCGCGACGCCTGGCGACTCGAGGACCCGCCGGCCCTCGAGCGCTTCGCCGCGAGCCGCGTCCTCTATCGACGCCTCGCCGGCTGGGTGTGGCTGCCCCTGGTCGCCGTGGTCGCGATCGACCTCGCGGGATCGCTACTCAGCGTCATCGATCACTTCTCGCGCCACCGCCTGCACCTGCACGTGCACCCGCCGAGCACGAACGACTTCTGGGCCAACCTCGTCATCGCCGTGGTCGTCATCGCGATCGTCGAGGCCCTGGTCGCCGGCGTCGCCGGGCTGATCGTGCGGCGGCGCTTCAGCGCCCACGCGCGCGACGCGTCCCCCGCGCTCGCCGAGCCGCTGTCGATCACCTTCGTCGACGGCGTCGACGCCCTCGAGGTCGCGCGCCGCGTCGCCGAGCGCGGAGGGGCGGGCGCCGTGATCGGCGGCACCGCGCGTCCGGCGCTCGCCTTCCTCGACCGGGGCGTGTGCGCCGCGCCGGGCCCGAGCCGCACGGTCCTCGTCGAGCGCCGCGGCCGTCTGGGCCTGCCGCCGGTGTTCACCCGGGCCGAGCGTCTGGGCGTGGTCGAGATCGAGGCGGCCTCGAGCGTCGTCGTGCGCCTGGTCGCCGGCGAGTCCCCGCGGCGCGGGGCGACCCTCCTCGAACGACTCGTCGGCGGCGCCCCGGTCCAGCCCAGCGTCGCCGAGGCCACGACCACCGTCGGCTCCTGGCCCGGGGGCGATCCCTACCCGGTCGCGGTGGATCGCCTGGCGGCCCAACGCCGCCAGCGCTCGGTGCGGCGCGTGGCGAGCGGCCTGCTCTTCGCCGACGGACTGATCAACGTGATCGTCACGGCGATGCCCCCGCTGCGCAGCCGCCTTCACCTGGTTCTCTCGGTGCTGCCCCTCGGGGTCGCCAAGTCGGCCGCGGCCATCACCGCGGTCGCGGGCATCGGCATGATCATGATGGCCCGCGCGATGCGTCGCGGCCAGCGACGGGCCTGGCTGCTCGGGGTGGCCGCCCTGTCGGTGACGACCGTGGCGCACCTCGCGCGCGACGGCAGCGTGGCCTCCTCCCTGCTCGCGCTGGGGATTCTCACGTTCCTCATCCTCGAGCGCGACCACTTCCAGGCGACGACGGACCGATCGAGCCTGCGAACCGCCTTGCCGCGCCTGGCGCTGATCGGCGCGGCCACGGTCGTCGCCGCCTCGCTCGGCATCGAGGCCTCCGCGCGCCACCACCTGCCCAACTACGGCGTCGTCCTGATGGCCTGCGTCGAGCGCCTCGTCGGTCAGACCTCGATCAGCCTGCCCGATCCGGTGGGCGACTTCGCCAACCCCACCCTCCTCGCCGTCGGGCTGTCGCTCATCGTTTCGGCGCTCTATCTCATCACGCGCCCCGTCGTCGACCGCCGGCTCTCGGAGAAGGGCTCGTCGGCCGAGCGGCGCCTGGCCGAGCTGCGCGCGAGGGAGATCGTGCGCCGCCACGGGCGAGGCACCCTCGACTACTTCTCCCTACGCGACGACAAGCAGTTCTTCTTCTTTCGCGACTCGCTCGTGGCCTACGCGGTCTACGGCGGCGTGGCGCTGATCTCACCCGATCCGATCGGTCCGGTCGCCGAGCGCAGCGAGGCCTTCAGCGCGTTTCGCTCCTACGCCGACGCGCGGGGCTGGACGATCGGCGTGGTGGGCGCGGGCGAGGAGTGGCTGCCGCTCTATCACGCGGCGGGCCTTCACTACCTCTACGTCGGCGACGAGGCGATCGTGGACTGCACCACGTTCAGCCTCGAGGGCGGTAAGATGAAGGGCCTGCGCCAGGCGGTCTCGCGCCTCGAGCGCAAGGGCTACACGGTCGAGTTCCTCGATCCCAGCGAGATCGATCCCTCGCGCGTGCCCGACCTGCTCGAGCTGATCTCCATGCTGCGCCGCGGCGAGGGCGAGCGGGGTTTTTCCATGATGCTCGGACGGCTCTTCAACCCGCGCGACAAGGGGCTGCTGCTCACCGTCGTGCACGGGCCCGACCACAAGCCGGCGGCGGTCTGTCAGTTCGTGCCCTCTCCGGCGATCAACGGCTACTCACTCGATCTCATGCGTCGCGACCCCGGCGAGCACCCCAACGGGCTCATCGACTACGCGCTGTGCTCGACGATTCAACATCTCAAGGAGACGGGCGGGCGCGGGCTCAGCCTCAACTTCGCCGCCTTTCGCAACGTCCTCGACGGTGAGCGCGGCGAGGGGACCTTCACGCGCGTCGAGCGCTGGGCGCTCAAGCGCCTCTCGGGGATCCTGCCGCTCGAGACCCTCTGGAGTTTCAACGCGAAGTACTACCCCACCTGGCTGCCGCGCTACCTGGTCTATCCCGCGGTGGAGAGCTTCGTGCCGGTGGTCGCGGCCGTCTTGCGCGCCGAGAGCCTGACCGAGATCCCCATGATCGGCCGCCTGCTCGCCAACGACCCCTCGAACCGCCCGGCGACCGTCGTGCCCCCCGAGGTGCTCGCCGCCGCGCGCGACGAGACCAAGCCAGCGAGTTAGCCCTGGCTAGCCGTCGCCGTGCGACGCACTCGCTCGAGGGCCCGCGCGACGCCGGGTCACCTCGAGCACGTCATCGCCCGGGATCCGCGAGCTCATCGAGCAGCTCGAGCAGCTCGAGGACGTCAAAGGGCTTCGTGACGTAGCGCGTCGCACCGAGGGCGATCACCCGCTCGATGTTGGCCGCCATGGCGTTCGCACTCAGAACCACGACCGGCAGGTCACGGCTGCGCGGGTCGTCGCGCAGTCCTCGCAGCACGTCCTCTCCGGGCATGTCGGGCAGGTGCAGGTCGAGCAGGACCACGTCGACCTCGCCGTTGGCCACCTCCGCCAGCCCCTCGCCGCCGCGAGCGACGTGCGTGAGCGTCCAGTTGGGTCGGCGCGTCATGACCTGCTCGATCAGACGGACGTTGGAGAGGTTGTCCTCGACGTAGAGGAGCCGGTGGCGCAGTGCCGGTGTCGGCGCCGGCGACGAGGTCAGCGCCGCCGCCGCGCGGCGAGTCGGGGCGGCCGAGGACGTTGCGCGCGGCAGGGTGAGCGTGAAGACGCTGCCCTCGCCAACGCGCGACGTGGCCTCCACGCGACCGGACATGGCCGCGGCGAGGTGCTGGGAGAGGACCAGGCCGATGCCGGTGCCCTCGACGTCGCTCTCGGCCGCCGCGAGGCGCTCGAAGGGCTGAAAGAGACGTGCGAGGTCCGACTCGGCGATGCCCACTCCGGTGTCGGTGACGTGCAGCCTCACCGTGGTCTCCTCGGCGTCGCACGTGAGAGTGACTCGCCCGCCGATCCGGTTGTACTTCACGGCGTTGGAGACGAGGTTGAGGATGATCTGGCGCGCTCGCACGCGGTCGGCCACGACGACGGCCGTCTCGTGTTCGAGCGATCGCGCGTCGAGGCGCACCCCGCGCTCGCTGGCGATCGGCTGGAGGAGGTCGAGGACCTCGTCGACGAGCTCGCTCACGACGACCGGTTCACTGGACAGACCCAGCGCGCCCGACTCGACGCGCGAGATGTCGAGCACCTCGCCGATCAACTCCAACAGGTGGCGCCCGGCGATGCGGATCTGGGCGAGCGAGTCGCGCTGGTGCGAGAGCCCGTCGAACTCGAGCACCTGGGCGAAACCGAGGATCGCGTTGAGCGGCGTGCGCAGCTCGTGGCTCATGCGCGCGAGGAACCGGCTCTTCTCCTCGCTCGCCTCCTCGGCGAGGCGGCGAGCGAGTTGGGCCTCGACGCGCAGGCGGTACTGCTCGGTGACGTCGCGCAGCGAGGCCACCACCCAGGTGCGACCCGCTACCTCGACCGGGGCGAGGGAGACGTCCACGTGGCGCTCCGAGGCGTCGGCGCGCACGAGGATGATGTCGCGCAGCGCCCCCATCGAGCGAGGTTCGGGGTCGTCGAAGAAGCGCCGGACATGCTCGCGGTGCACGCTGCGAAGTCGCGCCGGCACGAGGTCCTCGATGGGCGCGCCGGCCAGCTCGTCGCGGTCGTGCCCGATCAGATCCTCCGCACGGGTGTTCGCGTCGCGCACCACACCGGACTCGTCGACGACGACCACGGCGTCGGGCATCGCTTCGAGGGCCACTCGCCACGTGAGGCCGCCGCTCAGCCCTTCGACCAGTTCATCGGTGGCTCGTGCGGCGTCCGGGCGGTCCATCAGGTCCTCGCGAGGAGCGCCCCCAGCGCGTTCATCGCCATCGGCCGGCCGAGGTGGTAGCCCTGTCCCCAGCGCACGGACAGCTCGCGCACGGCGCCGAGCTCGTCGGCGTTCTCGATGCCCTCGGCCACCAGCGTGCACCCGGTGTCGGCGGCGAAGGACACCAGCGACGTGGCGAGCGCTCGCCGGGCGGGGTCGTGGTCGATGTCGCGGATCAACGAGATGTCGAGCTTGATGATGTCCGGATCCAGGCTGAGGAGGTGGCGAAACCCCGCGTAGCCCGCCCCGGTGTCGTCGGCGGCGAGCTTCATGCCCCGGGAACGGAACTCCGAGAGCGCCTGCGCCACCGCGTCGTAGTCCTCGACGGGCACGTGCTCGGTCAGTTCGAGCACCACGTGCTCGCAGAAGTCGTCGTCGCACAGCTCCTGGAAGGGAGCACTGAGTATCGCCTCGGGCGAGACGTTGATCGCCACGAACGCCGTCGGCGGCAGCACGCTCGTCACGGCGAGCGCGTGTCGGATCGCGACCGCCTCGAGCGCCGGGCCCAGGCCCACCGCCGAGGCGCGCGCGAACCATCGGTCCGGGCTCATCGACGTGTCGGCGAAGCGCGCCAGCGCCTCGACACCGACGACGGTGCCGCGCGCGAGGTCGAAGATCGGCTGGTAGTGCATCGTCAGGGCGTCGGCGTTGATGAACCCCTCGATCCGCTCGCGCTCGTTGCGCCAGTTGTCGTGTTCGGTCTGCTCGAGCGCGTGGTACACGTCGAGCTGGTCGTGCAGGTGGCGATTGAGCCCGCGCACCGTCTCGTAGAGCTCGTGCGTCTCGAGCAGGTTGCGCACACGCAGTATCACCTCAACCGCGTCGAAGGGCTTGGCGAGAAAGTCGTGCGCACCCAGCTCGAGGGCGCGATGCGCGGCCTCCTTGGTCGAGTCAGCCGTCAGCACCAGCACCGGGAGGTAGCCGCCGGCGGCGAACTGGACGACCTCGCGCAGCACGGCGTAACCGTCGAGGTGGGGCATGTGCAGGTCGAGCAGGACCAGGTCGGGATGGAAGTCGCGCAGGTGCGCCACGGCCTCGCGCGGGTCGGTATAGGTCGCGAGATGGCGCACGCCCTCTCGCTCGAGCAGGGCGCGCAGCAAGGCAACGTTCGCGACGTTGTCGTCGACGATGAGAATGCGTGCCTCGGCGTAGCGGCGCAGCATCAGGCCTTCGTCTCCGCAACGCGCACGGTCACGTCACTGCCTCTCCACCTTCCTTCGTCTAGTCGCGTGAGACGTCCTCGTGTCAGCGCGTTGCGCGTCGAGGCCCGCGCGCGAGACTTTGACCCGCGCGTTTCGTCGCGCGGAGTCAGTGACGGGGGGATCATTGGGGCCACTCGGCAAACGGTATCACCGACGTGGGCCACTTCATACAAAAAATATCATTATTTTCGAACAACTTCTTCTGAGTAATACTCAGTAATCGTCCGCTCTCATCAGGAAATAAAACACCATGGTACGACGTTCATCGCGCCACAATCGCCCCAAGGGCCGGCCGTGAGCGTCGACTATTTGACTGTGTGGCTACGTCGTCGCGAGGGCGATCGCGCGGCGAAGTATCGCCGCGGCGAGCTTGGCGGCCGCGGCGTCGTCGTAGCGCAGGAAGAGCGACGGCTCGACGAGCTCGAGCTCCATGACCGTCCAGCCCGACTCGGTCTCGACGACGTCGACGCGCCCGTAGGTCAGCGCCCCCACCACCGCGTCGATCGGACCCGTCGCCAGCTCGGCCTCGACCTCGGCGAGGACCTCTTCGGCCAGGGCGCGCGCGGCGACCGGCGCGACGCTGCGCGACATGCGCTCTTCGCGGTAGAGGCGATCGCGCGTGGGGGCGGGCTCGTTGAGCATCGCCGCCTTGTTCATGGCGTGGCTGAACTCGCCACCGATGAAGATGAGGGCCGTCTCGCCGACCTCGTCGACGCTGGCCACGTAGGGCTGGATCAGGACGTCGCGCCCGCGCGCGTGCAGGCTCGCCACGTGGGCGAGCGCGCGATCGATCTCCTCGGCGCGGTAGCGATCGGCGTCGATCGAGCCCGCGCCGACGCAGGGCTTGACCACGAAGTCACCCGCGGGAAAGACCGGCTCCTCGCCCACGGCGACGACCAACGAGTCCACCACGGCGTACCCGCGATTCGCGAGGTCGAAGAGGTAGTGCTTGTCCGAGGAGTACTCGATGAACGCGTAGGGATTCGCCAGGCGCGCGACACCACGCGCCCAGGCGAGGAACTCGTCGCGACGACTCGCGTAGTCCCACGTCGAGCGCACCACCGTGAGGTCGAATCCGTTCCAGTCGACGCCAGCGTCGTCCCAGGCGCACAGGCGCGCGTCGACGCCCAGGTCCCCGAGCGCGGCGAGCAAGAGGTCCGAGTCGGGGTCGATCTCGCCCGCGCAGGTCGCGACGGCAACTCTCACGGGGTGAAGAGCAGCGTCGCGTGGTTGGCGAGGGCGGCGAGGGGTCCGGGCCACACGCCAAAGACCAACGTGAGGGCGACCCCGAGGAAGATGACCAGCGCGCTCGCGCGCGGCACCGCCACGCGGTCGAGCTCGACCGGCTCCTCGGCGTAGAGGGCGAGGACCCAGCGCAGGTAGAAGAACGCGGCGATCGCCGCGGCGATCAGCGAGATCAGCGCGAGCGCGCCGCCGCCGGCGTCGACCGCGGCGGCCAGAACCGCGAACTTGGCGTAGAAGCCGGTCGTCAGAGGAACGCCCAGCTGGCTCAAGAGCAGCACCGCCAGCGCGCCGCCGAGCAGTGGCTGGCGCCGCGCGAGCCCGCGGTAGCGGTCGATCGAGTGCGCCTCGTCGCCTGGCGCGCCCACCAGGGTCAGTACCGCGAAGCTCGCCACCACGACCGGCGCGTAGGCCATCAGGTAGAAGAGCGTCGCGGCGTTGCCGCGCGTGGTCGCCGCCCACACCCCGAGCAGGATGAAGCCCGCGTGGTTGATCGAGGAGTAGGCGAGCATGCGCTTCACGTTGCGCTGGATGAGGGCCATCGAGGCGCCGAGCAGCGTGGTGAGGGCCACCAGCATCCACAGGATCGGCCGCCAGGTGTCCATCTGGGTGCCCAGCCCCGAGACGATCACGCGCAAGAGAGCGGCGAACGCGCCGACCTTGACGATCGAGGCCATGAAGCCGGTCACCGGTGTCGGCGCGCCCTCGTAGACGTCGGGCGACCACAGGTGGAAGGGAACGGCCGCCACCTTGAAGGCGAAGCCCACGAGGAGCAGCGCCCCGCCGGCCACCAGCAGGCCCGGGTGCAGCAGCACGTTGGCCGAGAGGAAGTACGAGATGGCCGAGACGTTGGTCGTGCCCGTCGCCCCGTAGACGAGGGCCGCGCCGTAGATGAAGATCGCCGAGGCGAAGCCGCCGAGCAGGAAGTACTTGAGGGCCGCCTCGCTGCTCGCGCTGCGGTGCCGGTCGAGGGCCGCCAACACGTAGAGGCCGATCGAGAGGATCTCGAGGCCGAGGAAGACGACGATGAGGTCGTTCGCCTGGACCATCACGAGCGCGCCGGCCGATGCGGCCAGGGCCAGCACGTGGAACTGCGTGCCGACGACGGATCCGCGCGCGAGCCAGTCGTGCGCGACCAGGCTCGCCATGATGAGGGCCACGCACAGGGTGCCCGTGGCCACGACCGAGAAGCCGTCGAGGGCCACCGCGTGGTCGATCGTGGTGGACGCGCCGTGGCTCGCGACGTAGGACCACTGCACGAAGGTGACCACGAGCGCGGCGACGCCGGCGAGTGCGCTGATCGAGGTCGAGACCTTGGTCGCCAGTCCCCCGCGCACCAGCGCGGTGAGGATCAGCAGCAGCACCGACGTGCCGAGCAGGATCGCGACCGGCAGGATCGCCAGGTAGTGGATGGAGGGCATCAGGCTCACTTCGTCACCCCCGCGGGCGCCACGTGCTCGATCACCTGTTGGACCGAGGGCGAGATCCGATCGAGCACCGGGCGCGGGAAGACGCCGAGGGCGACGATCAGGACGACGACGGGCACCAGTGCCCAGCGCTCGGGCGCGCTCGCGTCGGTGATCGTCGCGTCGTCGTTGCGCCCGTGAAAGACGCGCTGGTAGGCCCAGAGCAGGTAGAGCGCCGCGAGCACGACGCCGAATGTGGCGACGACCGCCCACCAGGCGTGCGTGGCGAAGGATCCGATGAGGATCAGGTACTCACTGACGAATCCCGAGAGCCCGGGCAGGCCGATCGAGGCGAGCATCACCACGGTGAAGAGCCCGGCGAGCACCGGGGCCGGGCCCTGCCAGCCCGCGAGGTCGGCGATCTTCATGGGTCCGCCGCGGCGCTTCTCCATGAAGCCGATCAGCAGGAAGAAGCCCACCGTGATCACCCCGTGGTTGAACATGAGAAGCACCGCGCCGACCATGGCGATCTTCGATCCCGTCATGACGCCCAGCGTGATGAATCCCATCTGGGCCACCGAGGAGAAGGCGACCAGGCGCTTCAGGTCCGGGGTCACGCACGCGAGCGCCGAGCCGTAGACGATGCCCACCACGGCGAGGGTCAGCATCACCGGGCGCACGTGGGGCTGGGCCAGGGGAAAGAGCGCCACCGCGAAGCGCAACAGGCCGTAGCTGCCGAGCTTGGCGAGCAGCGCCGAGAGCTCGATCGAGCCCGCCGTCGGCGCCTCGGCGTAGGAGAGGGGCGACCAGGTGTGCAGCGGCCAGATCGGCGACTTGACCGCGAAGGCGATGGCGAAGGCGACGAAGAGCCAGGTCGCCGTGCCCGACGACATCGAGGTCGCCGACAGCGCCGAGTAGGCGAAGGTGAGGGCCCCGCCGGCCTGGTGCTGGTGGGCGAATCCCAGGTAGAGCACGCCCACGAAGAGGAACGCCGAGCCGGTGAAGGTGTAGACGAAGAACTTGAGGGCCGCCCGGGCGCGCTGGGCGCCGCCCCACTGGGAGATGATGAAGTAG
>DATIVP010000113.1:0-4374 GCA_035465755.1 Acidimicrobiales bacterium
GCTGATCTCGCGCCCGCGCACCGCCGGGACGATGCAGTAGGCGCACGTGTTGTCACAGCCCGTCTGAATCGTCATCCACGCCGACCAGGCCACGTCGCGCACCGCGTAGAGCGCCGGCGCCATGTCGCGGCTGGCCTCGGGATCCGGCGCGTCCCAGACGTCGACGAGGGGACCTTCAGCTTGGGCCCGTCGCAGCAGCGCCGGCGCCTCGGCGAGGTTGTGGGTGCCAAAGACGACGTCGACCCAGCCCGCGCGCTCGAGGATGAGACCGCGGTCTTTTTGGGCCATGCAGCCACCGACGGCGATCTGCATCTCCGGGCGGCGCAGCTTCTCGGCCTTCAAGTGTCCCAGGGCGCTGTAGAGCTTCAGGTCCGCGTTCTCGCGGATCGTGCACGTGTTAAAGACCACCACGTCCGCGTCGGTGCCCTCGGGTGCGGCGACCAGGCCGTCGGCCACCAGCAGGCCGGCGAGACGCTCGGCGTCGTGCTCGTTCATCTGGCAGCCGAAGGTACGGATAGAAAAGGTGCGCGGATTCGCCACCCGACCAGCCTAACGGCGTGCCGAGTGGACCTAGAGGGCGAGTCCCACGTCGGATTCGACGACGTCGGTCGTGACGCCGAGGCCCGCGACCACCACGCAGGCGAGACCCGCCGCGTCGAAGCCGGTGATGCGCTGACCCAGCAGGAGGAAGCCCACCGCGAAGGCCACCGCCGGATCGAGCGCCAGGAGAACGCTGACGATCGAGGGCTTCACCCGACGCAGCGCCTGCATCTCGGCGCCGAAGCCGATCACGATCGCCATCACCGCGGTGGTCGCGATGCGCGCCACCGAGGACGCGCTGGCAAAGAGCGTGGGCGCCGAGCCGGCTGCGAAGGGCAACGTGACCAGCCCCGAGATCGACATCGCCACCGCGAGCCCGCTGAAGCCCTTCGTGGCTCCGCCGACGCGGTGCGAGGCCAGCGCGTAGATCGCCCAGCCGAGCCCCGATCCGGCCGCGAAGAGCGTGCCGACGAGGTTGATCCCTCCGCCGGGACGCGTGAGGAACACGACGCCGATCGCGCCCAGGACGAGAAAGGCGAAGTGTCGTAGCGTCCGCTTGCCCAGGGCCGCCACGAGAAACGGGCCGAGATACTCAATCGCCACGGCCGTGCCCAACGGGATGCGGGCGATCGACTGGTAGAAGCACTGGTTCATGAAGGCGGTGGCCACTCCCAGCACCACGACCCCGCCCCACTGGCGACGGTTCCAGCCGCGCACGCGCGGTCGCGCGACGGCGAGCAGCACGAGAGCGCCGAAGTCGAAGCGCCAGGCGCTGGCCGCCGAGGGTCCGATGAGGTGAAAGACCGGCGAGATGATCGCGACCGACCACTGAATGAAGATGGCCCCGACGATGATGAAACCGCCGCCGGCGAGGGCCTGACGTCGGGTGTGCGACAGCGCCCTCAACGCGTGACCAGGCCCGCGCGATCGGCGTCGAGGACCCGAACGGTCCCCGCGACGCCCTCGCGCGAGAGATGCGAGCGCGCGGCGTCGGCGACGGTCTCGGCCTCCTCCGCGCCCACCAGGCCGAGCATCGTCGAACCGGCCCCGGACCAGCACGCCCCGCTCGCTCCGGCCTCGGTCAGGGTGGCGAGAACTCCCGCGGCGAAGGGCAGCAGCGCCATTCGGTAGGGCTGGTGCAGCGCGTCTTCCATCGAGCCAGCGACGAAGGCGTTGCGATCCGCGAGTCCGGCGACGAGGAGTCCCATCGCGTTGAGGTTGAACACGGCGTCGGCGAAGGGAACCTCACGCGGCAGCACGCGCCGCGCGTCAGACGTGGCCAGCTTCGCCTCGGGGATCACGACGACGAAGCGCCAGTTGCTATCGAGCGCCAGCGCTCGGGCCACGGGTGCGCCACCGCGCAGCGCGGCCGCGACGAGTCCTCCGTAGCGCGACGCGGCGGCGTTCTCGGCGTGCCCGTCGACGCGGGTGGCGAGCGCGAGCGGGTCGAGCGCACCGGCCGCGGCGGCCGCGGCGAGGGCGAGCGACGCCGACGAGCCCAACCCGCGCGAGAGGGGGATCTGGGAGTCGACGTGCAGCGCGAATCGAGAGTGACCCAGCACCTCGCGCGCGATCACCGCCGCCAGGTGACCCTCGTCGTCGAAGAGGCCCGCGCCCTCGCCCGCGCTGGTGATCGTGAAGTCGTCCGCGCTCTCCACGCTGACCTCCACGTAGAGGTTCAGGGCGACCGCCAGGGTGTCAAAGCCCGGCCCGAGGTTGGCCGACGAAGCGGGCACGCGCGCGAGCATTGACTCAGCGTAGGCGTTGGAGCAGAGTGAGCGGAGCGGCCGCGCGTTGGGCGATCAGCGGCAGCGTCGCGCGTACCGGTCCCGTGACCGCGATCGAACCGACCCGCTGCCCCGTGTGGATTCGCTCCACGCCTCCGCTGAGCGAGACCGTCAACGGCACCCGCGAGGAGTCGCCCCACCACCACAGCGTGGCCGATCCGCCGAGGACGACGGGCGAGCGCGAGTGCGTCCACCCGATGCTGCCGACCACCTCACCGCGTCGCAGCGAGAGGTGCTGGACGTGGCTGAGCGCCGAGCGCGCCAGGGCGAGCGCGGCCTCACCGGCCGGGCCGAGCAGGTCACCGCCGCGTTGGCCGAGCACGACCGCGTAGAGCACGTGGCTCGTGGCGCCCTCGGTGAAGGTCATGGCCATCACGTCGCACCCACCGGCCTCGCTCGTGCGGCCCGACTTCACGCCGATGACGTTGTTCGTGCCCACGTAGGGCGTGTAGGAGTTCTCGAGCCCGCCGACCGGTAGCTCGACGCTCGGCTGGATCACGATCGAGCGCACGAGGGGCGAGGCCATCAGCAGATTGGCCAGTCGGGCCTGGTCGAGGGCGCTCGAGACCGACGCCGGGTCGTATCCCGAGGCGTCGGCGTAGGTCGTCTGGGTCAGGCCGAGCACGTGGGCCGTCTCGTTCATCAGGACCACGAAGCTCGCCTGGTCCCCCGCGACCATGTCGGCGAGCATCGCGGCGTAGTTGTCCGCCGAGTGTACGAGCAGTCCGCTGAGCAGTGTCGACTCACAGAGCGTCTCGCCCACCACGACCGGGACGCTCGACTGATCGGTCGACTTCATGTAGTCATAGGTCGCCACGTCGCTCGCGCTCACCGTGACGCACGGGCCGGTCTCTCCGACGGCGAGGGGCAGCTTTTCCAGGACGACGTAGGCCGTCATCATCTTGGTCAGGCTCGCGATCGGCACGGTCGCGTTGTGCACGCTGCGCGCGACGCCAAGAGAGGGAATGTAGATCGCGGCGCTGCCCTGGCTCGGCCAGGCGAGTGGCGCACTGGTACTCGACGACGCCACGTCGTGCAACGAGATAGAGGCGGTCGCGACGCCGCCGAGCAACGGCAGCTGCATCGCCACGATGATCCCCGCGGCGAGACTCGCTCCGAGGAGCATCGAGAAGCCACGCGTGAGGAGTCCGCGGCGCCGGGGGTGACGATTGCTGCGATGCACTGCTACACCGAACGCTCTTGGAAGTACTCCTCGTAGGTCATGAGGACCTTGCGGGCCTTGGAGCCCTCGCCGGCGGCGACGATTCCCTCTTCCTCGAGCTGGTCCATGAGCCGACCGGCCCGAGCGAATCCCACTCGCAGCTTGCGCTGGAGCATCGACGTCGAGCCCGACTGGAAGCGCAGGACGAGCTCGCGGGCTCGCGCGAGGACCTCGTCGTCATCTCCCCCGCCCCCGGCACCGACGTCGCCCCCGTCGGAGCGCTCATCGAGCGCGACCACCGTCTCGCGCCGACCGCCCTGGGCGCGCCAGAACTCGACGACCCGGCGCACCTCTTCTTCACTCACCCACGGGCTCTGGAGCCGGTGCGCGACGCTCGATGACGCCGTCACGAGCAGCATGTCACCCTTGCCGATCAGTCGCTCGGCTCCGGCCTGGTCGAGGATGACGCGGCTGTCGGCGAGCGAGGATACGGCGAAGGCCATCCGACTGGGCACGTTGGCCTTGATGACGCCCGTGATCACGTCCACGCTGGGGCGCTGGGTCGCCAGCACGAGGTGGATGCCCACCGCGCGCGCCATCTGGGCGATGCGCACCACCGACTCTTCGACGTCACGCGCGGCCACCATCATGAGGTCGTTCAGCTCGTCGACCACGATGACGACGTAGGGCAGGGCTTCGGGCTGCTCGTCATCTTGATCGTCGACGAGGCCCGACGTGCGTTCAAGCACGTCGGCGACCAACTGGTGAGAGGACGCGGGTCGCTCGATCTCTCCGCGCGCGAGCATCTGCTGATAGCTCGTGATGTCGCGCGCGCCGCACTCGGCGAGGATGTCGTAGCGCCGCTCCATCTCCTTGACCGCCCAA
>DATIVP010000114.1:0-3229 GCA_035465755.1 Acidimicrobiales bacterium
TGTCTCCCTATACCGACATCTCTGAGGTGCCAGCGGCCCTGCGCCGTCACGGTGTTCTGCTGGCACGGTCAGAACTGGCGAGCGTGTGATGCTGTTTGCGAAAGAAGACGTCGAAGAAGGTCTTCGCTCACTCGTTGACGAACTCGTTGCGGCGGGAGTGAACTCGACGATTTACGTCGTCGGCGGCGCGGCAATCGCACTTCGCGTCGGGCGTGAGGCGCTGACCACAGACATCGACGCCCTCTATCCGCCCACGGCGGATATCCAGGCGGCCGCAGCGCGCGTTGCCGCCGCCAAGCAGTGGCCACCGACGTGCTCAATGACGCGGTGAAGATGTGGGCGAGTCACTTTGATGCCGACGGCGATTGGGAGGTTCACCTCGCTCGAGGGCGGTGACCATCTACGTTGCCCGGTCGCCTCTGTTGCTGGCCATGAAGCTGCTGGCGGGACGAGGGCTGCGTGACGCGTGGGACATCGACCTTCTTCTCGACGCGTGTGCGATCGAGTCATTCGACGAAGCCATGGCGCTGTTCGAGAGGTACTCCCGAGCGAAATCATGGCGCCCCGGGCCCTTCGCCAGTTACGCGAGCGATTTGGCGGCGCGACCTAGCCCCGCGGTTGGCGGCGCGACGGGTCTCGGCTAGCACCGTACGGCGTAACGGGCTTCTCGCCGTGGATCGCCGTCAACGTTCTGAGTGAATGTAGGGGCCTATCTGGGTTTATCTCGTCGGGATGGATGCCCCGTCGAAGCCCGCTGGCGGACGTCACGGTGACTGGTTACTCTTACGAACATATGTTCGCTTTTTCTCCTCCGCGACCCCCGTTATCGGCCGATCTCCTCGCCAAGGTGCGCCCCGTCTCTCTCGCCGGCTCGCGTCGCCTGCCCCTGGACGGGCCCTGGTCCGGCCTCGTGCCGGGGGCCAGTTTGCGACGTGGTTCGGTCATCGTCGTCGAGGCGGCGCCGGGTCTCGGCGGGCTCAGCCTGGCGCTCAGCCTGCTCACCGGTGCCTCGCGCGCGGGGCACTGGGCGGGCGTGGTCGGCGTGGACGACCCCGGGGTGATGGCCATGGCCGAGCTCGGCGTGGACCTGCGTCGCGTGCTCTTCGTCCCGCGTCCGCGCGGGGCCTGGGCCGAGTCCGCGGCCGACCTGCTCGATGGGGTGGACCTGTTGGTGGTGCGCCCGCCGGCGCGCGCCGCCGCCTCGTCGGCGCGCCGTCTGGTGGATCGGGTGCGCGACTCCGGCGTGGTGCTCGTCGTCCTCGCCGAGACCCGCGCGGCGTGGCCGACGCCGGCCGACCTCTCCTTTACGATCACTCAGGCTCGCTGGGCGACGTCGTCGCGCCTCGACGCGCGCTACCTGAACGTGCGCGTGGCTGGTCGCGGCGAGGCGAGCCGGGTCGGTGAGCACGTGATCGTCCTGCCGAGCCAGCGCGGTCGCGCGGAGAACTAGTGGAGCGGCTCCTCGCGGTCTGGGTCGAGTCACTCGCCGTCGAGTCGCCCGACGGCGCGACGTGGCGCGACTTCGTGGCGTTGGTCGAGGCCCTGCAGATCCTCTCGCCCTTCACCGAGGCGGTGCGACTGGGGCTGTGCGTGATTCCGGTGCGCGGGCCGAGCCGCTTCTTCGGCGGTGAGGGCGCCGTGCTCGAGGCGGTGGCCGCCACGGTGCGCGACGTGACCGGTCGCGAAGGGTTCCTAGGGGTCGCCGACGGGCTCTTCCTCGCCGAGCTCGCCGCGAAATCGCGTTACGTGGTGCCCGTGGGACAGAGCGAGGCCTTTCGGCGCGCGCAGCGCCTCGACGTGCTCGGGCGCGCCGACCTTGCCGCGACGTGCGCGCGCCTCGGGATCCGCAGCGTCGGGGCCTTCGCCGACCTCGCCCCGGCGAGGGTCGCCGAGCGCTTCAGCGCGCCGGTGGTGGCCCTGCACCGGGTGGCGCGCGGCGAGGTGGCCGAGATCGCCGGCCAGCGCGATCCGCGCATCCACGAGCGCCTCGCGGCGCTGCGCGGGAATACGCGCGTCGGGTCGGAACAAGGGGGATTCTTCGGCGAGACCACGGCCGGGGACGAACGGGCCGCCGCCGCCGCGCACCGGGTGCGCCGGCGCCTCGGGGCCGAGGGCGTGGTGGTCGCGGCATTGCGCGCGGGCCGCGTCCCCGAGGACCGCGCCGTGCTCGTGCCCTGGGGGGCACCGGCCGAGGCCGAGCGCGACGACGCGCCCTGGCCGGGACAGTTGCGCGCGCCGAGTCCCGCGACCACGCTCGCGCGCCCGGTGCCGGTCGAGCTGCGCGACGCCAACGGGGCGCCCCTGCGCGTGGCGCCGCGCGGGGGGTTGACGGGTGAGCCGGCGACGCTGTGGTTCTCGCACGCGATACGCCGCGACGTGGCCTGGCACGCGGGACCCTGGCCCAGCCTCGAGCGCTGGTGGACGCTCGCGCGCCCCCGAGCGCACCTTCAGCTCGTTCTCACGACCGGCGAGGCCGTTCTCCTCGTCGCGCACTCGCACCGGTGGTGGCTCGTGGGGATCTACGACTGATGGCGACCTACGCCGAACTGCACGCGCACTCGGGCTTCAGCTTCCTCGATGGGGCGAGCGACCCCGAAGAGCTCGTCGCCGAGGGCGCGCGTCTGGGACTGGGCGCGCTGGCCCTGACCGACCACCACGGCCTCTACGGCGTGGTGCGCTTCGCCGAGGCCGCCCGCGCGCTGGGCCTCGCGACGGTCTTTGGCAGCGAGATCACCCTGGACGGCGACGAGCGCACCGGGGTGCGCGATCCGGGCGGCGAGCACGTGGTGGTGCTCGCCCGCTCGCCCGAGGGGTATCGCGCGCTCTCGGAGATGCTGGCCGAGGCCCACCTCGCCCGGGGCGAGAAGGGCGCGCCGCGTCTCGCCCTCGAGGACCTCGCCGCGCGCGCGAGCGACTGGCTCGTGCTGAGCGGGTGCCGCAAGGGACCCCTCGCGCGCGCCCTCTACGACGAGGGCCCCCGGGCGATGAACCGCGCCCTCGAGCGCCTGATCGACGCCTTCGGGCGCGAGAACGTGGCGGTGGAGATCTGGGACCACGGCCAGATCGAGGACGTCGCGCGCAACGACGAGCTCGCGGGCCTCGCGACCCAGCGTGGCGTCGACGTGGTGGCCACGGGCAACGTCCACTACGCCACGCCCGAGGGACTGGCGCGCGCGAACGTGCTCTCGGCCATTCGCGCACGCTCGAGCCTGGAGGAGATGCGCGGGTG
>DATIVP010000115.1:0-1680 GCA_035465755.1 Acidimicrobiales bacterium
CGCGACGGCGCAGCGTGGCCAGGTTCTCCTGCACCGAGGGCTGCTCCCACATCTCGGTGTGCATGGCCGGGCACAGCAGGATCGGCGCGCGGCTCGCGAGCAGTGTCGCGCTGAGGAGGTCGTCAGCGAGCCCCATCGCCAGGCGAGCGATCAGGTGGGCGGTCGCCGGGGCCACCACGATCAGGTCGGCGCTCTGGCCCAGGTGCGTGTGGGGAATCGGCGTGGCACCGTCGCCATAGAGGCGCACGCGCGCCGGCTCACTGGCCAGGGCGCTGAAGGTGACCTCACCCACGAAGCGGGTCGCGTCGGGGGTGAGAACGGGGGTGACGTGATAGCCCGCGTCCATCAGACGGCGCAGCACGTCGACGGCCTTGTAGGCGGCGATGCCGCCGGCCACCCCTAGGACAATGCGTGGACTCGACGAACTAGGCGTCGCGGAGGGCATCGGTGAAGGCGTCCAGGTCGTTCGCGGCGTCCTGGCGGGCCTGCTCCTGAGCGTCCTTCGCGAGCTTCTCCGCCTCGAGCTCCTCGGGAGTCGGGCGGTGGAACTCGAGCTTGCCCTCGTAGAGCTCCTCGAGAGCGAGGGAGAGTGACTTGTTCGACAGCGAGGTGACCTGCGGCGGGATCAGGGCGCCGTGGCCAACGCCCAGTCCGTTGTAGTACTCGTTGATCTCGCGGGCGCGAATCGCCGAGACCGCCACCAGGGTGAACTTGGAGTCACCCACCTTGGCCAGGAGGTCTTCGATGGGCGGGTCAACGAGTGTCGGGCGTTCGGCCATGGGTTAGTCCTTTGTCGAGGGGTCCCGTCGCTTCGAACGGAGTGCCTCCAGTATAGAGAGGATTTCGTTGCTCGCCCGCTCCACGTCGTCGTTCACGACCACGTAGGAGGCCAATTCGTGCCCCTTGGCCAGCTCCTCGGGCGTGCTCGCCAGGCGCCGGCGTACGTGGTCCTCACCGTCGCCGCGGTGGCGCAGGCGCTCTTCGAGGTCGTCCATCGACGGCGGCAGGATGAGAAAGATGACGGCGTCGGGGTGCTCGCGGCGCACCTGCTCGGCGCCCTGGACCTCGATCTCGAGCAAGACGTCGGTGCCGGGCGCGGGGTTCGGGCGCGGCGTCCCGTAGAGGTTGCCCTGGAACTGGGCCCACTCGAGGAAGAGGCCGTCGTCGATCGCCGATTCGAACGTCTCTCGATCGGCGAAGACGTACTCGTGGCCGCGCTCACCCGCCCGCTGGGGCCGGGTCGTCCAGGACCGGCTGAGCACGAGGCGTTCGTCGGCGGCGACCAGACGCGAGGCGATCGTGCCCTTGCCGACCCCGCCCGGTCCGATCAGGACCACGACGAGCGGCGTCGCGTCAGCGCACAAGGGCGCGGAACAGCTCGGCGCGTTGCTTGGGTCCGAGCCCCCGGATGCGCCGAGTCTTGGCGATGGCGGCCTTGGCCATGATGCGCTCGGCCTTCACCTCGCCGATCGCCGGCAGGGCGCTGATGAGGTCGTAGGCGCGCATCTGCGCCACGCACTCTTCTTTCTCGGCGAGGTCGAAGATCTCCTCGAGCGACATCTTGCCGGACTTCACCAGGCGCTTGACCTCGGCTCGACGGCGACGGTTCGCCACCGCGAGACGCGAGGCCTGCACCCGCTGTTCCTGCGTCAGTGAGGGCGGGGTGGGGGTCACGCCCAC
>DATIVP010000116.1:0-5431 GCA_035465755.1 Acidimicrobiales bacterium
GAGCGTCGCCATGCCACGCACGACGTCACCGAAGTAGCCCGCGAGGCGCTGCTGCTCTTCGAAGCTGGCGAGCATCTTGGCCCTGGCTTCGGCACCGAGTAGGGCCATGAAGATCGGTAGCAGCACTACGCAGAGCGCGACGATCCCGCCGCTCAGCCAGTCGCGGGAGAAGAGCCAGACGACCAGGATGAGCGGCGCGACCACCGAGGCGGCCAGTGCGGTCACGTAGCGCGACAGGTAGGCCTCGATCGCGTCGACGCCGCGCGTGGCGAGCTGGACCGTGGCGTCGATCGAGCTCCGCGGGCCCCTCGTGAGGGTCGCGTCGATGACTCGTCGGCGCAGGTCGCGACGCACCGGCGCCGCGAGGCGACCGGCGACCATCGCGCCGCCCGCGACCGCGAGGGCACGCACGAGGCTGGCGAGGGCCAATTCGACGAGTGCGGTGTGGATCGACGCGTGACGCGACGCGAAGAGCGCGCCCACCACCCACGCGATCTGTGTCGCTTGGACGAGGAGAGCGAGCGTTGCGACGGCCGAAGTCGCCGCCCCGACGACCACAGGACCCCAAGCGAGCGGCGTCACCCGCGCGAGGCGCCCCAGGAGGTCGGTCGGTGAGTCGCTCACCCGATGGGTGAGGCGTGCTCGGCGGCACTGGTCTCACCGGGACGGCGCACGCGCCGACGGAAAATCCAGTAGGTCCAGCCCTGATAGGCGAGCACGAGGGGAGTGAAGATCAGCGCGACCCAGCTCATGACCGTGAGCGTATAGGGGTGCGAGGCACTGTTCACGATGGTGATGTCGTAGGCCGGGCTGATCGACGAGACGAGAACGTTGGGATAGAGATTGAGCAACAGCGTCGTAAAGAGCGCCACGATCGTGAGAGCGGTCGCCACGAAGGCCCAGCCCTCGAGGCGCTCACGGGTGAGCCAGGTCACCGCAGCGAGCGCCCCGAGACCGAGGATCGGCAGCAGCGGCGGGACCAGTCCCTGGTGGTGCATCGAGCGCGCGCTGAGATAGGTCCAGGCAAGGAAGGCCGTCACGATGACGAAGGTGATCGGGGCGATGCGCGCCGCGATCGCGCTGGCGCGATCGCGCACCTCGCCCTCGGCTTTGAGGCCCAGGTACGTGGCGCCGTGGAGCGTGAAGAGCGAGAGCGTGGCGAGTCCGCCGACGAGGGCGTAGGGCTTGACCAGGTCAAAGAACGTGCCGGTCCAGGTCGCGTTCGCGCCGATGGGCACACCGTGGACGAAGTCGGCGAAGGCCACGCCCCAGAGCAGGGCGGGCAGGGCCGAACCCCAGAAGAGTGCCCGGTCCCACCAACGGCGCCAGGCCTCGTCGTCGCGCCGGTGGCGCATCTCAAAGGCCATTCCGCGAAAGATCAGCGCCGCGAGGACGAGGAACAACGCCAGATAGAAGCCGGAGAACACCGTCGCGTACCACAGCGGAAATGCCGCGAAGGTCGCCCCGCCCGCGGTGAGGAGCCAGACCTCGTTGCCATCCCAGACGGGGCCGATCGTGTTGATCGCCACGCGCCGGTCGATGTCGTCCTTGCTCACGAAGGGAAAGAGGATCCCGACTCCGAAGTCGAATCCTTCCAGGAAGAAGTAGCCGAGCCAGAGCACGCCGATCAGCGCGAACCAGAGCTTCTCGAGTCCGCTGGGTGCGAGAGCGAGTAGCAGCACGATCCCTCCTAGTAGATCAGTTCGGGCTCGGGCGCGCTGGTGGCGGGCGGTGAGGGAACGCGGGCGAGGCGGACGAGCAGGCCGATCTCGACGACGGCGAGCAGGGTGTAGATCGCGGTGAAGCCGATGAAGCTCGCCGCGACGTAGCCCGGAGCGATCAGGGTGACCGCGTTGGACGTCTTCAAGAGCCCGTAGACCACCCACGGCTGGCGGCCGACCTCGGTGAAGATCCAGCCCACCGAGTTGGCGAGGAAGGGCGCCAGCGCCATCCACGTGGCAAAGCGCAGGTAGACGTTCGACTTCTCCAGGCGGCGCTTCTTCATCAGCCAGAGGCCGACGGCCCCGAGGGCGAGCAGCAAGAAGCCCAGCCCCACCATGACCCTAAAGGACCAGTAGAGGATCCAGATGACCGGGATGTAGCTGCCCGCGCCGTACTTCTTTGCGGCCGCCGCCTGAAGATCGTTGATTCCCTCGACCTTGCCGTTCCAGGTGTTGGTCGCGAGCACGCTCAGGATGTGCGGGACGCGAACCTGGAACACCGGGTTGCCGGCGAGGTCGCCAATGGTGAGCAGCGAGAAGCTGGCCCCGCTGCTCGTCGTGTAGAGGGCCTCGGCGGCAGCCATCTTCATGGGCTGCTGGCGCGTCATCTGCTTGGCCTGGGAGTCGCCAAGGAAGATGGTGCCGACCGAGGTGATCATGGTCACGACGATCGCGATGCGAATCGACTTCGCGAAGGCCGCGGCGTCATGTCCCCGGCGCACGTGCCAGGCGGAGACGGCGAGCATGAACACCGAACCCGTGAGAAAAGCCGAGAAGAGCACGTGGCCGTAGGCGAGCAAGAAGGTCGAGTTGGTCATCACGGCCCAGAAGTTGTTCATCACCGCCTGATGGCTGACGGGATCGATCGTGTAGCCCACCGGGTGCTGCATCCACGAATTTGCGGCGACGATGAAGGCAGCCGAGAGAATCGTGCCGAGGCTGGCGAGCCAGATCGAGGCGAGGTGGATCCGGTTGGACACCCGCCCGCGCCCGAAGATCCACACGCCGAGGAAGGTCGACTCCATGAAGAAGGCGAGCAGACCCTCGATGGCGAGCGGGGCGCCGAAGATGTTGCCCACGAAGACCGAGTAGCGCGACCAGTCCATGCCGAACTGGAACTCTTGGACGATGCCGGTCACCACGCCGATGGCGAAGTTGACGAGGAACAGCTTGCCGAAGAATCGGGTCGCGCGCTCATATGCCTCGTCCTTGGTGCGATACGCCGCGGTCTGCAGCACGGCCACGAGCAGTCCCAGACCGATGGTGAGGGGCACGAAGAGGAAGTGAAAGACCGTCGTCACCGCGAACTGCCAGCGCGCCAGCGACAGCGTCGAGATGCCCGCCAGTAATACGTTCATGTCTCGAATGTACACCTTAAACAGACGCGCGCAATTCTTACTATTCCCTCATCAGACCGGTGAAATATCAATACATTTGGTCTCTTTTACTTAGAGGAACTCGCTATGGAGAACGTGCATCGCTCGTCACTAATGCGCGCTCTGGCGGGAGCGCCGTGCCGCTCGCGCGTGGCCGCGGTGTGGGCGAAGGAGCAACCGGCGTGCGCGAGGACGGCGCGCGCCGGGACGAAGCGCGCGCGGTGGTGTAGCGTCGGCGGTGCCTCGCGGCAGCGAAGTCGGTGAGATTCCGACGCTGTCCCGCAACTGTAAGGAGCTTCGCTCCAAGCCAGGTCGCCTGCGGCGAGGAGATGTGAAAGACAGCTCTCGAGGTAAGGAGCGGTCGTTCGGATATCCATCCGTCGCCCCCCCACTTCGACGGAAAGGAGATATCCATGTACAGATCCCTACGAGTGGGCACCGCCGTGCTCTGCCTCGCCCTCGGCGCACCAATGCTGGCCGAGGGCGCCGGGGCGTCGGTGGCGCCCGCCTGCGTGGTCTCACTGTCGCCCACGGCGACTGAGACCCTCTACGCGATCGGCGCCGGGCGACAGGTTCAGGCGGTTGACAAGGACTCCAACTATCCGACGAAGGGTCTGCCGCCCGCGTCCAAGCGCATCGACGCGCTCAATCCCAGCGTGGAGGCGATACTCGGCATCTGCAAGGCCACGGCGGCGCACCCCTCGACCAAGCCAGACCTCGTGATCATCTCCTACGACGCGAACTCGATCAAGGAGAAGTTGAGAGCCCTCAACGTCAAGGTCGTCGAGCAGGACGCCCCCACCAACCTGGGTGGCGCCTACGCCCAGATCCGCCAACTGGGCGCGTTGACCGGTCACGTCGTCGCCGCGCGCCGGCTGGCGACGTCCATCGCGAGGGCGATCAGCGCCGACGTCGCCTCGGTGCCCGCGCATCCGAACAAGACGATCAACGTCTACTACGAGCTCGACCCGACGTACTACTCGGTCACCAGCTCGACCTTCGTCGGCCTGCTCATGAAGCGCCTCGGCCTGGTGAACATCGCCGACGCCCAGTCGACGAGCGCCGACGCGGGGTACCCCCAGCTCAACGCCGAGTACATCGTGAGCGCCAATCCCCAATTGGTCTTCCTCGCCGACACGATCTGCTGTCAGGCGAACCCTGCCTCCTTCGGCGCCCGACCGGGATTCGGTGCGATGTCGGCCGTCGTCCACGCTCACGTGGTCGGACTCAACGATGACGTGGCCTCGCGCTGGGGACCGCGTCTGCGACAGCTCATGGGTCAGATCACGAGTGCGGTGCGTCGAACCCTCGCCGACACGTCCCTCTGGGGATAGCGATGATCACGAGCCCCCCGACGCGACGGCGAGTGGTGGTGGTCGCCGTGGGCGCCGCCCTCTTGCTCGTGGCCGCCGTGCTCGGGGGGCTCGTGATCGGGCCCACGTCGATCGGTGTGGGCCACGTGGTGGGTGACGTCCTGAGCCACCTGGGTCTCGGGCGCTCGACTCTGACGCCGCTGCAGTCGACGATCCTCTGGCAGCTGCGCGCGCCGCGCATGGTGCTCGGCGTGCTCGCCGGTGCGATGCTCGCGGTCGCCGGTGGCGCGTACCAGGGGGTCTTTCGCAATCCGCTCGCCGACCCCTACCTCCTCGGCGTGGCGGCCGGGGCCGGGCTCGGAGCCACGTTCGCCATCGTGCACGCGGGCGGTGTCGCGACGCCGGCCTGGACGCCGCTGCTCGCCTTCCTCGGCGCGCTCTGTGCGGTGAGCGCCACCTGGCTCGTGGGCGGTCGGGGCCAGCGCGCGAACTCCTCGACGCTGATCCTGGCCGGCGTGGCGGTGTCGTCTCTACTCACCAGCGCCCAGACCTTCCTCCAGCAATCCTCGTCGAACTCGATCGCGCGCGTCTACATCTGGCTGCTCGGCAGCCTGGCGACCGCGAGCTGGCACTCGGTGGTGATGGTCCTGCCCTACGTGGTGGCCGGCTCGGCGACGTGCCTCGCCGCCGCGCGAGCCCTCGACGTGATGAGCGTGGGCGAGGACGAGAGCCGTTCGCTCGGTCTGCCGGTGCGGCGCGTTCGCTTGCTGGTCGTCGTCGCCTCGTCGCTCGGCACCGCGGCCGTCGTCTCGGCGGTCGGGCTGATCGGCTTCGTCGGGATCATCGTGCCGCACCTCGTGCGCCTGCTCGTGGGAACGTCGTATCGGCGAATACTGCCGATCTCGGTGGTGGGCGGCGCGGCCTTCTTGGTGCTGTGCGACACCATCGCGCGCACCGTGCTCGCACCCTCGGAGCTACCCATCGGGGTGGTGACCGCCCTGGTGGGCGCGCCGGTCTTCGT
>DATIVP010000117.1:0-5996 GCA_035465755.1 Acidimicrobiales bacterium
GCGCGTGAACGCGATCCTCATCGGGTTGATCGAATCGGGACAGTGGGTGCGCCGGGCCGCCGAGGCCAAGCGCGACCTCGACGAGTTCTACCGGGAGATGGCGACCCGGGCCGGGATTCCGCTGGGGCGCATCGGCACCGCCGCGGAGTTCGCGAACGTGGCGACGTTCCTGCTCTCGCCGCGCGCCTCCTACGTCACGGGCGTCGGCATCAGCGTCGACGGCGGACTCTCGAGCGCGATCTGAGGATCGGAACGGCCACGTTCGCGTCAGTGGGCGCCGCGCGCTGCGCCAACGTGTTCGCTCGACGACCGAGCCGTCACCCATGACGACCCTGGCCGTGCTGGTCGTTGCCGTCGGGGCGGTCGCCTTCGTCTTCTACTGGTCGGGCCGCTACGGGGGACACCACCGCGGCGGGACGTCGCTGCGGCGAGGGCCGCGCTCTCACACGGGTCCCAAAGGCCGGCCCAAGGTTGGCTACGCAACGCGCGACGAGGCTCTCGCCCACGCGCGGCGCCTCAGCCGCGACGGATCGTCGATGAGCGTCTATCAGTGCGACACGTGCGCGCGTTGGCACGTCGGCCACGCGAAGTAGCCAGCAGCGTCGATGTCGACAAGCAGTGGCGAAGTAGCGCAACGAACCACAGTGCGACGCTTTCGACAAGCCCGGAGGCCAGTTGAACGACCTTGCGCGAGAGACCCTTCGGAGAGATCTCTTCGACGATGGTGTCGTTGTCGAGGCAGGCCTCGCGGCGCTGCACCGTTCGGCTAGGCCGTCCGCTCAGCTCTTGGGTGCGAGGGTCTGCGCGTACTCCAGACCTCGACGTACCCACCGGGTGAGATCGCGTGTCGTGCGCAGCGCCTCTGGCTCGACGATGGTCCATCCGGGCATCTCTCGGCCGCGCATCACGAAGGGGCCCGCGCCGCGCAGAGCGAGCGTCGCCTCATGGCGCGCGGGGTCGAAGCGGACCAATACTCCCCGCGAGGCACTCATGACGGAGACGGCCAGGTGCCCGCCAACGAGGAAGCCGATTCCGCCGAACATCTTCACCTCGCGCAGGTCGCCTCGCGCCCCGGTCACTTCGCGGATCCGGTTGGCGAGGGTCTCGTCGTAGGCCACGTTGCGAGGCTACGCCGAGGACGTCACCACAGCCCGGGCACGAGGCGCCAGGGCACTCGCGCGCGGTAGCCGTCGTAGGAGGAACTCTCCTCGAGGAGACGCTCCTCGGCGAGGGCCCGGCCGATGTCACAGGAGATGACCACGGCGACGACCGCGGCGTTCGAGAGTGAGAGGCTCTGAGCCAGGTACCCGAGCTCGAGGAGCACGTAGGCGGCGTAGAGCGGGTGGCGCACGACCCGGTAAGGGCCCGAGGTCTTGAGGCGCCGATCGGCCGCGGAGAAGCCGAAGGACCGTCCGAGTGCGACGAAGGCTGCCGCGCTAAGGAGGAGTCCCGCGCCCTGGAGAAGCGCGCCCACGGTCACCCCAACGGTGAGGTGGAGGCCGGATGGACGAAGGAGAACCCCACCGAAGCTGCCTCCGACGGCGAGGAGCCAGTCGCGCGCGCGAGTCGTCACCGCGCTAGGGGCCCGTCGCGCCAGGAAGGCGATCACCACCCACAGCTGCGCGGCGACGAAGCCCGCCCCGATCACCGAGTGCGTCGTGAGGAAGTGCTCGAGGCCCGCGCGCAAGAAGAGTGCGGCGCCCGCGGCGCCCGCGAGGTTCGCCCCCACTCGCAAGGTCCGAGCGAGGCGAGCGGGTCGGGCCGCGGGAACCTGGCGGACCGCGACGGACTTGAGCGTCGCGGTCACGTTCGCAGTCGCCGCGCGAACACGGCGTCGATGCTGAGGCGCCCCGCGCCGAAGGCGATCACCACGATCGCCAAGGCGCAGAGTGTCAGATTGAACTCGTATCCGGGTGTCGCACTCAGTGAGTTGATGCCATGGCGCCCGGTGACTGTGATGATCGCCACGACCTGGTCGCCGAGCAGCGCCAGGGCCGCCAGACGAGAGGCGAGGCCGAACGCCATTCCCAGGGCGCCCCCGAACTCGATGACCCCGCCGACTACCGCGAACAACCCGCCCGGTCTCAAGTGCGCCGTCTGAGAGAAGAAGAGGGCGCTACGGTGCAGGCCCGGTCCGTGAAAGGCGCCGAAGAGCTTGCCGGCGCCGTAGTAGGTGAAGATCCAGGCCAGGGCGACGCGCGCTACAACCAACGCGCCGTCGCTCACCGCGGGCGGCGGGTGCGAGGCCAGCAGCAGCCCGAGGGCGCCGCGCGACGTCTGCTCCTTAGCCGTCGGGATCGTCACGACCGCGATCCGCTGTCGGTGCGCTCGAGGGGACGAAAGGGTCCCCAGAGCTGGGCGAGCAGTACCGAGAAGTGGTGCGGGCGCTGACCAGCCTGCTCGATCGCCAGAGGGCGACCGGGGAGTCCGGTGTCGATACGAATCGTCTCTGGAGTTGGGAACACCGATCGGTGTGAGAGCTGGTCCCAGATGGTCAGGGCGAATCCCAGGTTGACGTCCTGACGGCCCTCGAGGCGGTGGTGGATTCGGTGGTAGTTGGGACTCACGAAGACCCGCTCAAGTCGACCAAAGCCGAGGTTGGTGTTCGAGTGCTCAAAGGCGACGAAGGCGCCGTAGGCGACGAGCAAGGATGTGGGCAGCGCCCCGTTGGCCACCAGGACGATCCCCGGTACCAGTGCGACGAGGTAGGAGACGTGGATGAGAGGATGGGTGCGAAAGACCGTGAGGACGTTCATGTCCTCTTGGGAGTGGTGAAGTTCGTGGAAACGCCACAGCGTTCGGACCCGGTGGTTGGCCAAGTGCGCGAGCCAGTTGCAGCCGTCCATGGCCACGAAGATCAGTGCGATCACCGCCGCTCGTGGAACCGCGCCCACGTGGGGCATCACGACCCAGGGCATCACCCGACGGGTGGCGGCGGCGAAGGAGAGTGACAGCGCCACCACCAGGGGCGCGACGACCGTCGCGTTGAGAACGGCGTAGAGAGCGTCGTGGCGATACCCGCGCGCCAACCTCGGCCGGCGCTGAGCGGGTCGCAGTCTCTCAACGACAAGGAAGATCGCCAACACGAGAAGGGTCGTGGGCCCGACCACGACGACGTGCAGGCTCGTCAGTGAGGCAGCGAAGCTCGCGCCGTCCCACCGACTCACCCACCCGTCGACGACCAGCACCGCCGCGACCAGCGCCACCGAGACTGCCGGGAGGTAGACCCGCGATGTGAGGCGCCGGCGTCGGACGGGCGCGATCGGGCGCGCACCAGAGGCAGCGCGCGCTAGCTCAGAAACCGATGCCACCGCCGCCTCCCCCCGCCGCGGTCGTCGTGGTGGGTGGTGTGGTCGTGCGTGTCGTCGTCGTAGTCTGCATCGTCGTGGTGGAACCCACCGCGGCCTTCTTCGTCACGACAATCCTCCAGGTCCCCCAGGTGTCAGTCACGTTGCCCTTCACCTGGCCCACGGCTCTGTCGAAGGCGAAGTAGTAGAGGGCACGACCGGCGTAGGTGACTTGAAGGCGGCCGTTGGCGAGGCGGTGCGTGCCGAGTTTCGCCGCGCTGACACCCCGCCCGGCGACGGCCTTCTTCGCGCCCTTGGGCACGAGGACCTCGGGCCAATAGGCGAGGCACGTGGCACGACACGGCGTCGAAGAGGGCGAGAGCGTGTACACGGTGTGACCAGCGACGAGGATCGTGCCGTGGGTCGCAGTCTTCATCGTTGAGACAACGAGCCTCTTCGTCGACCCCGACGCGACGTTCGCTCCAACCCCGAGTGTCAGAGAGCTGGCCGCGAGGATCGATGCCAGGACTCGGGTCTTGCGACACCGACCACTCATTCGTCGTGCCATTCCCATTTCACCCTCCCTCACGGTGCGCGGGCACTCGGGCCGAACGCGTCAGTCATCCAGGTGTACGGGTGAGAGGCATCGAGGGATCACCGCCAGAGGAAAGAAGACGCGAGGACCAGGCCTCTCAGGCGTGAAGCGTCGCTTGCGCGACAACGGATCCACGGGCGTCGAGGAGACGGGCCCGACGGACCTCGTCGCCGGGCGCGTCGACCCGCATGGTCCACGCGCCGTAGCCCGAGGAAAGAAGGTACGTGCCCACGGTCTTCACCTCGCCGCTGGCGAGGATCACCTGGCAGCGCACAAGTCCTCTCGCGGACCCGTCGTCAAGCGTCATCGAGAGCCACGAGGGGCTGCCGTGCGTGAGAAACACCTCGCCGAGGACCTTTCCGTCGGCGGTGAGGCGTGAAGAGAAGGGTCGAGCGGTCGCGCTAGGCGATCGATTATCGGTCGCGACGTGAACCAAGCTCTGTGCGCCGAACCCGAGGGCCGCGGCGAGAACGGCCGCAGCCGCCACGACCGCGCGACGGCGCCACCACGACGCCACCGGAGGGCGCCTTTCCTCACGGAACCTCTCCATCACACGAAGCTCGAACCCGACCGGGGGCTCAGACTCGGGGGCCAGAGCGAGGAGCGCGTCGCCAGCCAGTGACAGCGATTCCACCTCGCCGGCGCATCGCCCGCAGCCCCTCAGGTGCTCGAGGACACGGGCCCGCTCGCGTCCCGCCAGGGTCCCCAGAGCGAAGGAAACCAGGTCCTCGTCCACGCGGCGGCACTCCGCGGAGAGTGCGGAGTCGCGACTCACGTCGCCTCGAAGGGAACAACGGACTGACGCAACTTCGACAGGCCGAGGCGGATTCGGCTCTTGGCGGTGCCCAGGGGGATCGACTCCAAGGTGGCGACCTCGGCCGCGGAACGTCCGTAGAGAGCGGACAGGACGACGGCGCGACGTTGTTCATCGGGCAAATCCGCCAACGCGGCGAGAGCCCGTGCGGCGCCCTCGCCTGCGATCACGGCGTCCTCGGGAGCCACGCGGCTCGCGCGAAGCTCGGCGAAGACGGGATCATCGGGCGGCGTGGGAATTGCGCGGCGCAGTCGCAGGGTGTCGATGGCGAGGTTGCGGGTGATGGTCAGGCACCATGTCGAGACCGCGCCCCGCCGCGCGTCGAAGACCGACGCGTGACGCAGGATGCGGATGAAGGCCTCCTGGGCGACGTCCTCGGCCTGGCCCGGATCACCCAGGATTCCCATGGCTAGACCGAAAAGACGGCGTTGGTAGCGCCGTACGAAGACGAGCGCCGCCCGTTCGTCTCCTACGGCGACGCCCGCGAGCAGGGCTTCATCGGAGAGTTCGTCGCCCCAGCCACGGTCCTGCATCACCTGATAGTACGGCTGGACGTCGCCCCGGGATCACTGGAAACCTCGCGTCTGCGAAGTCCTTCGTGGTGACGGCGATCTCGGTCGCGCCCGGGAACCCGAGGGGACTCCGGGCACGGCATCAGTCACACCGAGCCCCCGCCTCTCTTGGCCTCCCGTTCACCAGGGTCCTTTGGAAACACTGGTTCTGGCGTTGGCGGAACGCGGCCCAGGAGCGAAAAGGTTCCGTGGGCGCGGAATTGGTGGAGACGATGGGGCTCGAACCCACGACCTCAGGCTTGCAAAGCCCGCGCTCGACCAGCTGAGCTACGTCCCCGGGGACAATCCGTCTACCGGGAGCCCGTGAGCGTCAGGAGAGCGTTGGTACTCGTCCCTCGCGCACGGCCCTGGCCAGCGCGGCGAAGTCCGCCAGGTTGCGTCGGCGGTACGCCTCGGCGAAGTCAGACACCGCCTCGGCGAAGCCCTCGCTGGTGCCGAGGTATCCCGCGATCCGGGCGGATTCGGCGCTGCGGGCGTGGGCGCGCGCGAGGGCCCACGCGCAGGCGCGCGCGTAGGCGCGCAGGCTCTTCGGCGTCAGTCGCGTCAGGTCGACGCTCGCCTTGTGGTCGTAGAGCTGGCGCACGTAGAAGCTGGTCGAGCCGCCGGCGTTCTCCAGGGTGTGCCAGCCGAGGAAGGGATCTGGGCGGGCCTGGAGGAAGCGCTGGCCCTCGACGACCCGCTCGCCGGGGTCGCGGCCGTCGACGCCGCGCGCGAGGGCGATCGCCGAC
>DATIVP010000118.1:0-2021 GCA_035465755.1 Acidimicrobiales bacterium
CGCGAGCACGAGCGACGCCAGGCGCAGGTCGCGGAAGCGACCGCGGGCCAGCTGACAGGCGTCGAGGCGAAAGAGCGGGTGCGTGCCCGTCTGGTCGCCGTAGTAGGCGTCGATCAGCGAGCCGTAGCCCTGGACCGAGGCAAGGCCCGTGAAGACGTTCATGTTCGCCAGGCCCAGGCTCTCGAAGACGTCGCCCGCGTGCCCCGTGGGATCGACCATGGCGAAGCGTCCCTGGCTTCCCAGGTGGGCGATCGCGTTCGCCCGTGAGGGCGCGACCCCCGCGTGCCCGGCGAGGAGCCCGGTGGCGTTAAAGGAGAAGAAGAACAGGGCGTCCACGGCCACCACAGCCGTGACCGCGCGCAGTCGCCCGCGGCGCCCGACGAGGAGAACACCGGCCAAGGTGAGAGCGATCACCGCGTGCGCGAGCAAGGTCGGACGCTCATAGGCCACCCAGCGCGTCGCGGCGCTCTTGAGTCCGAGGAAGTGCAGGAAGTGCCGTCCGTCGACGAGGGCGACGGCGACGATCGCCACGACCGCGCAGATCGGGGCGAAGGTGAGGTAGCGGCGTGCGCCAGCCAGCGACGCCCCGTCCTCGTCGCCGTCACCGAGGCGCTGGAGCCACCAGGCGAGCAGCACGCTCGCCGCCAGGTCGACGAGGATCACGTTGCGGCTCTGCAGGCGCGTCGAGCTAAAGAGAGGGATCGCCGCGAAGACGTGTCCGACCGGCGTGTAGTTGCCCCAGGTCGCCCACACGCCCACCAGCGCGAGCGCGCCGTAGGGGGCGAACTCGCGCACCCGTGCGCGGCGCTCGCGGCCGACGAGTTGTCCGAGGTAGGCAGCGAGGGCCACGAGGGCGACCACGCCGGCGTATCCCGTCACCTCGGGCAGGTTGTAGCCGGCGAAGTAGCGCGGCTGGTGCGCGACGCCGTTGCCGCCGAAGAGGTCGGGCACGAACCACAGCGTCGACCATCGCACCGCGAGCGAACCCGAGCCGAAGAAGTGATAGGTCAGGTTCGTGCGCTGGGACACGTTGATGTAGCCCCACCCCGTCACCAGTTGGACCAAGCCGATGAGGGCTCCCCAGAGGATCCCGAGCGACACCGCGGCGACGAAGCGTGCGCGCTGAGACCACGTGGTGGGCCGCCATCGCGAGGGCGCGACGAACACGACTGCTCCAACCACGAGCACCACGAGTTGCATCTCGGCGATGGCCCTGGGCTCACCGCTCAGCGACGTGAGACCCCACAGCGCGGCGAGACCCGCCACCGGCAGGGCGAGAGGGCGCAGGCTCGCGCGCCACGTCGCGCTCTCCCTCGCCCGCTCGGCGATGAGCAAGAGGGCGAGTATCTCCCAGGGCAGCATCGCGAATCCCTGAACGACGCCCAGGTGCACCATCTGACCCGTCATCGCTCCCACGTAGGCGTAGACGAGGGCGCCGGTGAGAGCCGGGCTCGTGCGCAATCCGTGATAGCGCGCGAGACTAAAGAGCCCGATCGCCGCGCCGGCGTAGACCGCGACCAGGTTCACGACCCAGGCGACGACGGCCGGCAGGAACGCGAAGATGATCGTGAGGGGAAAGAGCGAGCCGGCGTTCATCCCCCCGAGCAGCGGCGTGCCCGAGTCGGCCAAGGGGTTCATGAGCGGCAGGTGTCCGCTCGCGATCTGGCGCCCCGACAAGACCCGCAGCGGGAAGTTCTGGATCAGGTTGTCCGCGGCGATCGCGGGATGTCCCAGGGCGGCCGGCGCGCCGAAGATCACTGCCGGCAACGCGATCATCACGATCAGGGCGGTGCGGTCCGCTCTGGCGAGGGGACGCCACCACGGCGCCGAGGTTGTCGGCGCCGTGGTGAGATCCACCTCGACGGGCACGAGTGGTGCCTAGCGGCGGCGCGGGCGCGAGCCCCGGCTTCCGCCGCGGTCGCGGTCGCGGTCGCGGTCCCCGTCGCTCATCGACGGGCCACCGGGGCCGAGGTCACCGATCTCGCCGGCCAGTTCGGCCTCGAAGTCGCTCTCGAAGGACG
>DATIVP010000119.1:0-5274 GCA_035465755.1 Acidimicrobiales bacterium
GTGCCGTAGTCGCCGTCGGAGTCAAAGCGGTTGATGAGCCGCTCGTCCAAGGCGGTCTGAGGGGTCTGAGTGCCCCAGACGATGCCCTGGTGCAGGTCGGTGATGCGGATCTGGTCGTTGGCCGCGTAGAAGGTGAAGAGCAGCTGGTCAAGCGTCTTGGTGAGGTGATACACGGAGCCGGGGTTCGCCGGGTGCAGGATCTCGCGTTCGATGTCACCGTCGGGCGTGGGGACCTTCACCGTGAGATAGCCCTCGGGGATCGGCGCCGAGCCCGACCAGCCGTATCCGTAGACGCCCATCGTGCCCAAGTGGACGAGCGCGATGTCAAGACCCGAGGCCACGATGGCCGCGAGCACGTTGTGGGTGCCGCGCACGTTGTTGTCGACGGTGTAGCGCTTGGCCGCGATCGAGCGCATCGAATAGGGAGCGCTGCGCTGCTCGCCGAAGTGCACGATGGCGTCGGGGCGCAGCTCGCGCAGCAGGTTCTCGAACCGGTCGTACTCGGTGGCCAGGTCCAGGTTGACGAAGCCGATCTCCTGGCCCGACAGTTCCTTCCAGACGCGGATCCGCTCGCCGATCGGCCGGATCGGGGTGAGCGAGTCCACCTCGAGCTCCAGGTCGATCGCCCGACGGCTCAGGTTGTCGATGATCGTGACGTCGTGTCCCACGTCGGCCAGGTGCAACGATGTGGGCCAACCGCAGAAGCCGTCTCCCCCGAGTACGAGAACCTTCACCTTCACTCCTTCGTGACTGGCCCGGGGACGGGCCCATCGACCGACCACGCAATCGATCGGAAGCAACCCTACCAAAGGCCATGTGCGCCACCGCCTCGCGGCGCGGATCCGTGGCGCCGGGCGGCGATTGCGACCCTCGTGAGACCGGGTTTCTCGCCGGGGGACCTAGATGCTCGAGCCGGTAGCGCTCACGTGCTCGTTCGCTCGTCGCCAGCGCTCTGTGACGAGGCGGGGCAGTTCGCGCACCTGCTCGGCCGGCACCGCCGGTGAGAAGAGGAAGCCCTGACCAAGCGAGCAACCCATCTCGCGCAAGAGGGCGAGTTGGCGATCGGTCTCGACCCCCTCGGCCAGCACCAGCATGTCCAGGCGGTGACACAGCGTGATCAGGGATTCGAGCACCCTTTCATCGAAGGTGGAGTCGAGCGCCGCGCCGATGAAGCTGCGGTCGATCTTGATGACGTCGGGCCGCAGCCGCGCGAGATAGGCCAGCGACGAGTAGCCCGTGCCGAAGTCGTCGAGCGCGGTGACCACCTCGAGGCGCTTGAGCTGGTCGAGCACGCCGATCGTCGTGTCGACGTCAGAGAGCGCGACGCTCTCGGTCACCTCGAGGGCCAGTCGGTTCGCGGCGAGACCGCTCTCGGAGAGAACGCGCTTGACGATCTCGAAGAGGTGTGGATCGTGGAACTGGCGCGCCGAGAGGTTGACGCCGATGAAGGGGCCGTCGACCGTGGGGCTCAGTTCGCGCCACTGGGCGCCCTCGAAGGTCGCCATCTCGAGGGCGAAGACGCCGAGGTGGCGCACGAGGTCGCTCTGCTCGGCCAGGGGGATGAAGACCTCCGGCGACACCAGACCCTCGCCCGGGTGGTGCCAGCGCATCAGGGCTTCGAAGCCCAACACCTCGCCCGAGTTGAGGTTGACGAAGGGCTGATAGTGCATCGAGAGCTCGCGACGCGACAACGCGAGCTTGAGATCCTGGGAGAGCTTGAAGTGCAGCGACGACCGCTTACTCATCTCGCTGTCAAAGACCACGTAGCGGTCCCGTCCCAAGCGCTTGGCCTCGTACATCGCGATGTCCGCGTCGCGAAACAGGTCGTCGCCGGTGCGGCCCTCTTCGCCGTCGCAGACGACGACGCCGATGCTCACCCCCTGGCGCAGGACGTGACCCGACAGGATGAAGGGCTCGGAGAAGGCTGTCTGCAGGCGGGCCGCGATGGCGTGCACGTCGTTGATGTCGGCCACGTCTTCGGCGAAGTAGACGAACTCGTCGCCACCGAAGCGCGACACGGTGTCGGCGGCGCGCACCATCCGCTCGAGGCGCGCTGCGATCGCCGACAGCAGCGAGTCGCCCACCAGGTGGCCGAGCGTGTCGTTCACTTCCTTGAAGTTGTCGAGATCGAGCAGGAACAAAGCGATCATGCCCCCGCGCCGACGCACGCGCTCGAGGGTGTGGTTCATGCGGTCGCCCAACAGGGTTCGATTCGCCAGTCCGGTGAGCGAGTCATGCAGCGCCTGGTGAGCGAGCTGGTCGGTGAGGACCTGCTGGTCGGTGATGTCGCGGATCGAGGTGATCGCGAAGATCGGGCGATCGAACTCGTCTTTGGCGACGGACTTTGACACCTCGGCGATCGCGATCGAGCCGTCACCGCGCACGTAGCGCTTGATGATGCGGATCTGTTCGGCCTCGCCCGTGTCGAGGCGGCGGTTGAGCTCGCGCGACTTGTCGAGGTCGTCGGGGTGGGTGAAGTCCATCATGCTGGTGCCCACGATCTCCTCGCGCGACCGCTCGAGAAACTCGACGAGAGCGTCGTTGACGCGCAGCACCTTGCCGTCGAGGCCCACGACGGCCATGGCCGCCATGTTGTCTTCGAACGCGAGGCGGAACCGCTGGTCGTCGAGGGCGAAGGTGTCGATCATCGCGTTCTGGGCGACGCTCGCACGCATGGCCTCGTAGCGCTGACCGACCACGACGGCCACGATCACCACGATCGCGAGATCGCTCCACGCCCCCCAGAGCTGATCTTGCTCGTGCGTGGTGAGAAGGATCATCGGGATCGTGAGGATCACCCCGGTCGAGGCCGCCCCGAGGGATCCCGCGAGACCCAACGCCGTTCCCGCGTAGACGACGGGCACGAGCAGCAGAAGGATCCACACGAAGCCCGGCACCGCGATCACGTTTCGCCCGTAAAGGTCGTCGCCCAACGAATACAGCACCACCGCCATCAGCACCATCGACTCGGCCAACCAGAAGCGCCGTTCGCGAAGCGGCGGATGCGCCACACCAGCCAGGAGGTGCCGTGGGGAGAGTCGCGAGTGCCCCGTCGACGTCGGGCGGTAGGTCATCGCGCCCGGCGCAGCGCCCCGGGGGCGCACTCGAGGACACGGCGCGCCAGCATGGGCGAATCGTAGCGGCGCCGGCGACGAAACCCTCGGATTTTGGCCCTCGACGCCCTAGATCTCAGCGAACTCTAAGGGGTTGTCGTCGCGTTGCTCAAACCGTCGCATCGCGGTTGTGGACCGGCGTGCACGTTGCCGTAGCGGTGCCGCGTGATCGAGACGCTCTGCTCGAAGAGCCATCGCGGCGCCTCGACGGATCCGTCCTGGGCCAACGGTCGTGGATCGACACTGACGCCCGCTTCGAGAAGTTCGAGGACGGGCGGCGCCTCGTCGCTCAGCCAGCGCACCCGCGCCCCCGCGCGAGCGCGCCGGGCCACGTCAGTCACGTCCTCGACGGTGACGTCGAGCCCGTCAACGCGGTCCGCGCAGCTGAGTATCACCTCGACGCCGGTCAACGTGATGAGTCCGACCAGGTAGTCGCGCTCGACCGCGGTGAGGCTCGCCGCCACGCGCACGAAGATGGGCCCGCGACGACGATAGCGAGCGACGTTGCGCTCCACCTCGAGCCCCGAGACGTCACGGGCCGTCCCACCCGCGTCGCGAAACCAGCGCGACGCGTCCTCGAGCGCGCGGGACGCGTCAGTGACCCGCGCCCAGTCGCGCAGAGCGTCGACGTAGTGTGCTCCCCCGGCCTTGGCGGTCGGGCCCACCGCACTCATCTTCCAGCCACCGAAGGGCTGACGACGCACCACGGCACCGGTGACGCCGCGGTTCACGTAGAGGTTGCCCGCTTCGACGCCGTCGATCCACGTCGTGCACTCGTCTTCATCAAGCGACGCGATGCCGGCGGTGAGCCCGAAGGGCACCTCGTTCTGCCAGCGCAGCGCGGTGGCAAAGTCCGGCGCGACCATCACGCCGAGCACCGGCCCGAACCACTCGTGACGATGGCTCCACGAGCCCGGCGCGACACCGACTCTCACCCCTGGTGACCAGGAGAAGCCCGCCTCATCGAGCTGGTGCGGCTCGACCAACCAGCTCTCGCCGGGATCGCACGAGGTCAGCGCGCGCGCGAGCGCCTCGCCCGGCGGACGAATGAGAGGCCCGACGACCGTCGACGAGTCGCGGGCCGAGCCGGTCACCAGGCTGGTCACCGCGTCGGTGAGTTGCGCCACGAAGGTCGACTCCTCCCAGAGAGAACGCTCGACGATGGCGAGACTGGCCGCGCTGCACTTCTGGCCCGCGTGCGAGAAGGCCGAGGACACGAGATCGCGAACCGCCTGGTCCACGTCGGCGCAGGCGCTGACGAGTATCGCGTTCTTGCCGCTGGTCTCGGCGAGCAGGCGCAGCGACGGCTTCCAGGAGAGGAAGAGACGGGCCGTGTCGAAAGAGCCAGTGAGAATCACAGCGTCGACGCCATCATGAGTGACGAGGTGACGGCCCACGTCGTCATCACGAGTGGGCAGAAACTGCAGGACGTCCCGTGGCACGCCCGCGGCCCAGAACTGCTCGGCGATCTCCGCCGCCACGGCGACGGCTTCGGGCGCGGGCTTCAAGATGACGGCGTTGCCCGCGGCCAGAGCGGCCGCGACGCCACCGGTGGGTATCGAGTAGGGGAAGTTCCACGGCGGGACCACCAGCACGACGCCGAGGGGCCGCGACATGTCCCCCCCTTCGGAGAAGCCCGCGTAGTAGCGAACGAAGTCGATCGCCTCGCTCACCTCGGGATCGGCCTCGGCGACGGTCTTGCCGGTGTCGCGAGCCATGACGGCGATGCTGCGCGCGCGACTCTCGGCCATCACACTCGCGACGTCGCCCAGGACCCGCGCACGCGACGCGCCATCTCGTCCACCCCACGACTGCGCGGCAACCCGCGCGCGAGCGACCGCGTCGTCTACCCGCTCGCGAGTCGCGACCCCGTAGCGGTACCACACGCGTCCGCCGTCGCTGGGATCAATCCCCGACTCGAGGTCGTCGAGCGCGTCGCCGATCGTGACGTCAGAGCTGCGATAGATCACGGCGCGCGCCGACTCCACCGCCGCGACGTAGTCGGGATCAGTGGGGTCGCCGTCGGGCTCGTTGGCAAAGACCGCGCCCACCGGCACGCCCCGCCGGCGGCGGTGGGTCGCGACGTGATGGCGGGCCGCGAGCGCGGCGACGAAACGTTGACGTTGCTCGACCAGCGCGGTCGGAGCCTCGTCAAAGGAGA
>DATIVP010000120.1:0-5726 GCA_035465755.1 Acidimicrobiales bacterium
CGTGGATGGTCATGTGGAAGTTCTCGCGCTGGACGAGGTGAAAGGCGCTCAGGTGGTGCGTCGGGGGAAAGCCGTCCTCGGGTCCGGCGATGTCGAAGCCGCACACGCCCTCGTCGCGAAAGTCCACCGCGAGGCGCGCGATTGTCTCGCTGAGATCGGCCTGGCGCATCGCCGAGAGGATGGCGCGCACGACGATCCGTCGCCCCTCGACCGCGGCGGCGGCGGTGCCCTGGGCGAAGCCGGCGAGCACGGCGCGCACCGCGTCCTCGAGGGCCAGCCCCTCGCGCACGTGCAGCTCGGGCGCGAAGCGGACCTCGGCGTAGACGATGCCGTCGCGCGCGAGATCGAGCGCGCACTCGGCCGCCACGCGCGTGAGGTTGTCCGCGCTCTGCATCAGGGCGACCGTGTGGCGAAAGCCCTCGAGGTAGCGAACGAGGTCCCCGCCGGGCTCGTCGGCGACGAACCACGCGGCCAGGTCGTCGGCGTCGTCGGTGGGCAGTCCCCGGTAGCCGCTCTCGCGGGCCAGCTCGAGCACCGTCGCCGGGCGCAGACCGCCGTCGAGGTGGTCGTGAAGGAGGACCTTGGGGGCTCGTTGGATCAGGTCACGCGAGAGGGCCTCTGACATGGCTCAAGGCTAGCCAGTGGGACTTCAGCCCACGCGGGCGAGCAGCAGGGGCGACGCGGCGACGGGCTCGTCGCCGATGGCGAACGCCTCGTCGATCGCGGGCCTCGCGTTGGCGAGGTGCGCCGCGTCGTCGGCGTGCAGTTCGAAGAGGGGCTGGCCGGCGACGACGGGCTCGCCCTCGCGCACGAGGACCTCGACGCCGGCCGCGGCGCTGACCGGGTCCTCCTTGCGGGCGCGGCCCGCGCCGAGGCGCCAGGCGGTGATTCCCACCTTCAGCGCGTCGATGCTCGCGACGACGCCTTCGCGCGGGGCCGTGACCGTGTCGCGGTGGGCTGCGACGGCGAGCTGCGCGTCGGGGTCGCCGCCCTGGGCGCGGATCATGTCGCGGTAGGTGGCGAGAGCGGAGCCGTCGTCGAGCTTGGCGGCGGGGTCGACGTCGAGTCCGGCGAGCTCGAGCATGATGCGCGCGAGCGCCAACGTGAGCTCTCGCACGTCGGCTGGTCCCGCGCCGGCCAGCACGTCGAGGGTCTCTCGCACTTCGAGGGCGTTGCCCACGCAGCGTCCCAGCGGGGACCTCATGTTCGACAGCTGGGCCACGGTTCGCACGCCCTGACCCCGACCGATGTCGACCATGGTCTCGGCGAGCAGCAGCGACTGGGCCTCGTCCTTGATGAACGCTCCGCGCCCGACCTTGACGTCGAGCACGAGCGACGCCGTGCCCTCGGCGATCTTCTTGGACATGATGGACGAGGAGATCAGGGGGATCGACTCGACGGTGCCGGTGACGTCGCGCAGCGCGTAGAGGCGCTTGTCGATCGGGGCGAGCTGCGCGCCGGCCGCGCAGATCACGGCGCCGACTCCCTCGAGCTGGTCGAGGATCTCGTCGTTGGTGAGGTTCGCTCGCCAGCCGGGAATGGACTCGAGCTTGTCGAGGGTGCCTCCGGTGTGGCCGAGTCCGCGCCCCGAGAGCTGGGGGACCGCCGCGCCGCAGGCCGCCACCAGGGGCACGAGGATCAGGGAGATCTTGTCGCCGACGCCGCCGGTCGAGTGCTTGTCCACGGTCGGACGCGACAGCCCCGAGAGGTCGAGGCGCTCGCCCGAGTTGATCATGGCCGAGGTCCATGTGCGCAGTTCGCCCGCCTCGAGCCCGCGGAAGAAGATGGCCATCAGCATCGCCGACATCTGCTCGTCGGCCACTTCGCGGCGCGCGTACGCCTCGAGCAACCAGGTGATCGCGGCGCCATCGAGGGTGGCGCCGTCACGCTTGGCCGCGATCAGCTCGGGGGCCGAATAGGTCATCCGCTGCGCCGTTCGTCGAGGTCCCCGGGGCCGAACGCGCCGGGCAGGAGGTCACCGAGCGGCGTCGCGGGCACGTCGGGGCCGGCGTCGACCAATAGAGCGTTACCACCGAACTCGTAGAGGAGCTGGCGACAGCGCCCGCACGGCGCCAGGGGCTCGCCGTCGCCGGCGACCACCGCCACGGCCACCAGACGTCCGCCGCCGTGTCGCGCGAGGTCGCTCACCAGCGAGCACTCCGCGCACAGGGTCAACCCGAAGCTCGCGTTCTCGACGTTGGAGCCCTCGATCACGCGGCCGTCACTGGTGAGAGCGGCCGCGCCGACTCGCACGTGCGAGTAGGGGGCGTAGGAGCGCTGTGTCGCCTCACGGGCCCTCGCGCGAAGCTCGTCCCACGCGATGTCGGCCGGCCCGTTCACGTCTTCACAGTACACTTCGCCCATCGTGGACTCTCTTCGATCGACCTACCTTGAGGTGCGCGACGAGGTGGCGACCGCCCTCAGCGAGGGCCGCGGGGTCGTCGCCCTCGAGAGCACCATCGTGGTCCACGGCCTCCCGGCTCCCGTCAACCTCGAGGTCGCGCGCGAGTGCGAGGACGCGGTGCGCGACGCCGGCGCGGTGCCGGCGACCGTGGGCGTGCTCGGCGGTCGCGTCGTCGTCGGCCTCAGCCTCGCCGAGCTCGCCGACCTCGCCGATCCGACGCGTCACGTCGCGAAGCTCTCCTCGCGCGACCTGGGTTTGGCGCTCGCCCGGGGACTCGACGGCGCCACGACCGTGGCCGGCACCCTCGCCGGCGCGTTCGCCGCGGGCGTGGCCGTGATGGCGACCGGTGGACTGGGCGGCGTGCACCGCGGGGCGGTGACGACCTACGACGAGTCCGCCGACCTGACCGCGCTCTCGCGCACGCCGGCCCTGGTCGTGGCCTCGGGGGTCAAGTCGATCCTCGACATCGGAGCCACGCTCGAGCGCCTCGACTCACTCGGCGTGGCCGTCGCGGGCTATCGCACGACCCGCTTTCCCGGCTTCTACCTCGCGGACTCGGGATTTGGCGTTGACTGGAGCGTCGCCACTCCCGAGGAGGCGGCCCGGGCCTTCGCCGCGCACCGCAGCGTCGCCGCCTCGGCGATGCTGCTCGCCAACCCCATCTCGCCCGCGTCCGAGCTCGACCGCGACCTGCACGAGGCAGCGCTGGCGGCGGCCTTCGCCCACGCCGAGGAGATCGGCGCGCGCGGCAAAGAGGTGACCCCGGTGCTGCTGGCCGAGTTCGCGCGCTACAGCGCCGGGGCAAGCGTGGCGGCCAACCGTGACCTCGTGGTGGCCAACGCGGGTCTCGCCGGGGAGGTCGCGGTCCGACTGGCCCTGACATGAACGTCGCCGTCCTCGGCGACGTGATGCTCGACGTGGTCGTCGTGCCCGAGGGCCCGGTCTCGGCGACGAGCGACACACCGAGTCGCGTGCGCGTCGGTCGTGGCGGATCGGGCGCGAACCTCGCGATTGCGATCGCGCGCGTCGGCCACCGGGTCACCTACCTCGGCGCGGTGGGCCGTGACGGGGCCGGTGCGCTCTGGCGCGAGCACTTGGCCGGCACGGGGGTGGCCTCGCAGCTCGACGAGGTGGACGCACCCACCGGGGTCGTGGTCGCCCTGGTCGGCGCCGACGGCCAACGATCGATGTACACCGACCGCGGGGCCAATTCCTGGCTGTCGCGCTCGTTCGTCGAGTCGGCCCTGGTTGACTACTCGCACCTGCACGTCTCGGGCTACAGCCTGCTGGATCCGGCGACGCGCGAGGTCGCCGTCGCCGCGCTCGCCGCGGCGCGCTCGCGCGGGGCCAGCACGTCGGTCGACGTCTGCAGCGTCGGCCCCCTGCGTGCGGTCGGCCCGGCGCTCTTCGCCTCCCTGGTCGCCGGGGTCGACTTCCTCTTCGCCAACGAGGAGGAGGCGTCGGTACTTGGCGGCGCCGGGATCGAGCACGCGCTCGCGTCGCTCGGCGGGTTGGCCCGCGAGGTGCTGGTCACGCGCGGCGCGCGCGGGGCCGTCGTGGTCTGCGACGGCGCCACCGCGAGCGCGCCGTCGCTCGCGCGCGACGTGATCGACACCACCGGCGCGGGCGACGCGGCGACCGGCACCTACCTCGGTGCGCGCCTCGCCGGTGAGGGCGTCGAGATCGCCCTCGTCAACGCCATGACCGCGGCCGCGGTGGTGGTCGGAGGTCTCGGCGCCGCGTCCTAACGGGTCTAGTCGTGGTGGTAGGCCACGCCGTCGGCCGCCGGTGCGCGCACCCGTCCGATCAGCCCCGCGACCACCGCGATGGTGATCAGGTAGGGGAACATCTGCAGGACGTAGAGCGAGACCGGCACCTGGTACGAGGTCAGGGTGTAGGAGAGGTAGACCGAGAGGCCGAAGATCACCGAGGCCACGACCGCCCCCGACGGGCGCCAGCGCCCGAAGATCATCGCGGCCAGCGCGATGTAGCCCAGCCCCGAGGTGTAGTTGGGCTGGAACTGGCCCTGGGAGGCCATGAAGGCGACGCCACCGACGCCAGCGATGGCCCCACCGAGGACGACGTTGACGTAGCGCACGCGCACCACGTTGATGCCCACCGTCGCCGCGGCGCGCGGGTGCTCGCCGACCGCGCGCACGTGCAGGCCGTAGCGGGTCTTAAAGAGCGCGAAGCTGATCACGCCGATGAGGATCAGCATGAGATAGAAGAAGCCCGACTGGTTGAAGAGCACCGGTCCCACCACGGGGATCTTCGAGAGCAGGGGGATCGCGAGGTTCGGCGCGAGCGTGCCGGTGTTGTACTGGGGGAACGGCGTGAAGACCTGCAGGTTGAGATAGGACGACAGAGAGCCGAGCATGGTGACCAGCACGACGCCGACGATGATCTGGTCCGAGAGGTAGCGCAGGGCGAAGAACGCGAGGATCCAGCCGATCGCCCCGCCGATCACGGCCCCGCCGATCGCCGCGTAGAAGAAGTTGTGCGTGGTCGAGGCCAGCATCGAGCCCACGAAGGCGCCGCCGATGAACTGACCCTCGATGGCGATGTTGACCACGCCCGAGCGCTCGCACATGACGCCCGACAGCGAGCCGAAGACGAGCACCATGGTGACTTCAGACGAGCCGATGAGCAGCGCCGTCAGGTTGACGAAGGAGACCGGCGACGGCCCCGGAGTGCGCGCGGCCCAGATCAAGAGGGCGAGGAGGAACAAGATGGCGACGCCACCGAAACGCAGCATCACCCCGCGCGCCGGGCGCCGGAGGTAGGTCTCGACCGCCAGGGCGATCATCACGCAAGCGAGGACGAGGTCGGCCAGGCGCGAGTTCAGCGTGAGCGTGCCCACGTGCCAGGGGGCCGACTGGCTGAGATTCACCGGGTTGAACAAGAAGGAGGAGTGCGCGTTCGATGGGCTGCCAAAGGCGAAGACGATCAGGGAGAAGAGGCCGATGGCGCCCATCATGACGGCGATCACGCGCACCCGGCGGCTCGACGTCTCGGTGGCGACGCTCTGCTCGGTGACGCTCATGCGCCCCATCCCTTCGTGGCCAGTTCGAGCTTGACGACGGGCGCGGTGCGCAGGCGGAAGATCTCCTTGACCAGTACGGGTGTCGCCACGAACAAGACAATGGCCGACTGGATCACCGAGGCCAGGTCGAGGGGGATCCCGGTCGCTCCCTGCATCGCGCGCCCGCCGACGCCGAGGGCCGCGAAGAGCAGCGAGGCCCAGACGATCCCGCCCGGCTTGTTTCGCCCGAGCAGCGCCACCGTGATCGCGGTGAAGCCGATGCCGGCGCTGCCGATCAGG
>DATIVP010000121.1:0-9625 GCA_035465755.1 Acidimicrobiales bacterium
AGAACACCGAGATCATGATGAGGGCGGCGGCCGTGATGACCCGTCCCGTGTTGGCCTGTCCGCGTTGGATGGCCTCTTCGTTGTCGCCGGTGTTCACCCACTCCTCGTGCATGCGTGAGACCAAAAAGACCTGGTAGTCCATCGAGAGTCCGAAGAGGATCGCGATCATGATCACGGGCAGGAAGGACTCGATCGGCCCGGTGCCCGCCCCCAGTAGCGAGCTGCCCCAACCCCACTGGAAGACCATGACGAGCAGGCCAAAGGACGCGCCGGCCGCGAGCAGGTTCATGGCCGCGGCCACCACCGGCACGAGGACACTGCGAAAGGCCAGCATCAGGAGCAGGCTGCCCAGCAGGACGATCACGCCGATGAAGAGCGGCAGCTTCGAGCCGAGGACCGTGGCGAAGTCATCGAAGATCGCGGTGATGCCACCGACGTGGATCTCGGTGTGACTCGTCGTGGTCGCCGCCGGGATGTAGTGGGTGCGAATCGACGCGATGAGATCTGACGTGGCCTGGTCCTGTGGGCTCGAGGCCGGCACGACGGTGACGATGCCCACGCCCGATCCGGGGATCACGACCGGCGCACCCACACTCGCGACGTCGGGCGCGTGGGCGAGAGAGGAGGCGAGCGTGGAGAGCGCCGTCGAGTCGGCGCCGTTCTTCACCGCGGCGACGATCGTGAGGGGTCCGTTGAATCCCGGGCCAAATCCCGTGGCCAGCAGGTCGTAGGCCTGACGCGTGGTGGATCCGGGCGGGTTGGATCCCTGGTCCGAACTGCCCAGGTGCAGCGAGAAGAACGGCACCGCGATCGCCACGATCAGGGCCAGCGCCGCGCCAGAGAGCACGCGCGGGTGTCGCGAGACGAAGTGGGCCCAGCGCTGCCAGCCCCCGGCGACGACGACCGGCTCGGGCCCGTGCTCGGCGAGGGCGCGCCGCTCGCGCCGACTCAGCACCCGGTGCTTCTGGAAGGCCAACAGGGAGGGCAGCAGGGTGACCGAGGCGGCCATGGTGATCGCCACGGTCACCGTCGCCGAGACGGCAACCCCGTTGAGGAAGGAGAGGCGCAGCACGAGCATGCCGAGCAGCGCGATGCACACGGTGGTGCCGGCGAACATGACCGCGCGACCTGAGGTGTTGATCGCGGTGACGATCGACTCTTCCACGTCGTGGCCGCGCTTCAAGTTCTGGCGCGTGCGCGTGACGATGAACAGGGCGTAGTCGATGCCCACGCCGAGGCCGATCAGCGAGCCGAGGATCGGGGCGAACTGGGCGATGGTGAGGATGTGGCTCAACAGGGTGGTGGCCGCCGTCGCGACGCCGAGGGCGAAGATGGCGACGCCCAGCGGCAAGAGCATGGCGAGGAACGAACCAAAGGCGAGGAACAAGACGAGGGCGGCGATGATGAGGCCCACGAACTCGCCGCGGCTCTGGGCGGGCTGGTCGAGCTGGCCGAAGGCGTTGCCGCCGAACTGGACCTCGAGCGAGGACGAGCGGATCGACGACCCCACGGTCTCGACGGCGCGGATTTGGGCGTTGCTCAGCTTGAATCCCGGCTGGGCGAAGTGCACCACGGCGTAGGCGATTCTGCCGTCCTTGCTCACCTGCGTCGCGCCGAGGCAGGCCGCGCTGGTCGCACAGAACGGCGAGGTGACGCTCGCCACCTCGGGAAGCCGCGCCACCTTGGCGAGCATCGGCTCGATCGTGCCGCGCTGGTCGGCCACGGTGCCTGATCGCGTGTGAAAGACGATCTGGTCGGCGTCGCCGCCGAGGGACTTGACGTGACCGAGCAGCGCGAAGGCCCGCGTCGAGTCGGTGCCGGGCAGGTTGAAGGAGTTGGAGAAGGCGGTCCCGACGCTCTGGGACGCGATCGTCAGCCCGACGAAGAGGGCGATCCAGGCGAAGAGGACGTACCAGCGATGGCGAACCGCGAGACGAGCCAGGGACTTCATTCACACTCCTGCAGGGGGGACAGGGAGAGACCGGTAGGGTCTCTTCGAGGGAAATACCCCACCACATTAGGGGGGAATGACAGCAATGGCCGAAGAGTCGACGCGCTTCGCCGGTCATCGCTACCCCCAGGTGATTCCCGTGCCCGACGAGGTCCGCGCCGGGGCTCCCGCCCCCTGGAGCAACCTCGGAACTCACCAACGCCGCGCTCTGACTACTGACGTCGTGCTGACGCGCCTACGCGAGAAGGGCCGCACCTTCGACGTCGCGGGCCTGCCCGGCGAGCCGAATGAACTGGCCGCCGTGGCCGATGCGCGCCAAAGCGCCATCACGCGCCGCTCGGCGGTGCTGGTCGCCCTCTTTGACGAGGGGGGAGAGGCGCACGTCATCTTGACGCGCCGATCGTTCACCCTGCGGGCGCATCGCGGCGAGATCGCCCTACCGGGCGGCGCCAACGACCCCGGCGAGGACCTGATCGACACGGCCCTTCGCGAGGCCCACGAGGAGGTGGGCCTGAGGCGCTCTCTGGTCACGCCGGTGGGCTGGCTGAGCCCGCTCGTCACCTTCGCCTCAGGTTCGGCGATCTGGCCGGTCGTCGCGCGCCTCGACGCCCGCCCGGAGCTCGTGGCCGACCCCGCCGAGGTCGACCGCGTCTTCACAGTCGCCCTGAGCGACCTGGTCGAGGACGGCGCCTTCGTCGAAGAGCGCTGGCGCCGCGCGGAGAGGCGTCCCGGCGCCGATGACGACGGGTTCTTCCCGCTCTACTTCTACCGCGTGCCCGAGGACGTGATCTGGGGCGCGACCGCGCGCGTGCTGACCGAGCTGCTGTGCGTGGCCCTCGACGTGGGGTGGCCCGAAGAGGGTCGGCGCTGGACATGACCCGGAGAGGGGCGCGATCCGTCCGGTAGATTGGTGGCTACGCAGTCGTCAGACGCGTGTCGCGGAGGTCACCATGGCGGAAGTAGAAATCGGCATTTTCAAATCGGCGCGTCAGGCGTACGGGTTTGACGACATCGCCATCGTGCCGAGTCGGCGCACGCGCGACCCCGAGGACGTCGACATCTCCTGGCAGATCGACGCCTACAAGTTCGAGATCCCGGTGCTGGGCTCGGCCATGGACGGTGCGATCTCGCCGACGACGGCCATCCTGATGGGTCGCCTGGGCGGCCTCGGCGTTCTCAACCTCGAGGGACTGTGGACCCGCTACGAGGACCCGACTCCGCTCTTCGAGGAGATCGGCGAATTGGACAACGACAAGGCCACCGCTCGGATGCAGCAGATGTACCTAGAGCCCATCAAGCTCGAGCTGGTCGCCCAGCGCATCAAGCAGATGAAGGACGCCGGCATCGTGACCAGCGCGTCGGTCACCCCCCAGCGCACGGACTGGATGGCCACGACCATCGCCGACTCCGGCCTCGACATCCTGGTGATCCAGGGAACGGTGGTGTCCGCCGAGCACGTCTCCAAGACCGCCGAGCCGCTCAACCTGAAGAAGTTCATCCGCGAGTTCGAGATTCCGACCATCGTCGGCGGCTGCGCCAGCTACCAGGCGGCGCTGCACCTCATGCGCACGGGAGCTGCCGGCGTGCTGGTGGGCGTGGGCCCGGGCAACGCGTGCACCTCGCGCGCCGTGCTCGGCATCGGTGTGCCCCAGGCCACGGCGATCGCCGACGTGGCGGGCGCGCGGATGCGTCACCTGGACGAGACCGGCGTCTACGTGCACGTGATCGCCGACGGCGGCATGTCCAAGGGCGGCGACATCGCCAAGGCCATCGCCTGCGGCGCCGACGCCGTGATGATCGGTTCTCCGCTCACGAGCGCGGTCGAGGCTCCGGCCAAGGGTTACCACTGGGGGATGGCGACGTTCCACCCCACGCTGCCGCGCGGCACGCGAGTCAAGACCCAGGTGCGCGGCACCTTGGAGGAGATCCTGCTCGGACCGGCGCACGAGAACGACGGGCGACTCAACCTGATGGGCGCGCTGCGCACGTCGATGGCCACCACGGGCTATGAGACCTTGAAGGAGTTCCAGAAGGCCGAGATCATGCTCGCGCCGTCGCTGCAGACCGAGGGCAAGGCGCTCCAGCGCTCCCAGGGTGTGGGCATGGGCCATTGACGAGTGTCCTCGTCGTTGACTTCGGCGCCCAGTACGCCCAGCTGATCGCCCGTCGCGTGCGCGAAGCGCACGTGTACTCCGAGATCGTCCCCTCCAGCATCAGTGCCGACGAGGTCGCCCGGCGCGCGCCCGGCGCGATCATCCTCTCGGGCGGCCCCAAGTCGGTCTACGAGGTGCCGGCGCCCTCGCTCGACCCCGCGATCTACGAGCTCGGCATCCCCATCCTGGGCATCTGTTACGGCGCCCAGCTGATGGCCCGCGACCTGGGCGGTGTCGTGGCGAGGACCGGCGCCGGCGAGTACGGGCGCACGACGTTGACGCGCCAGGGCCTCTCGAGCCTGCTCGACGAGTGGCCCGAGACGACGACCTGCTGGATGAGCCACGGCGACGCGATCGCCGAGGCTCCCGCGGGCTTCGTTGTGACCGCCACGACCCCCGGGGCGGCGGTGGCGGTGATGGAGAACGCCGAGCGGCGTCTGCACGCCGTCCAGTTCCACCCCGAGGTCGTCCACAGCGAGCGCGGCCAGGAACTGTTGGCGCACTTCTTGCACCACGTCGCGGGCCTCGCCCCGACGTGGACCAACACCTCGATCATCGACGACGCGGTGCTCTCCATCAGAAGCCAGGTCGGTGAGGAGAAGGTCCTCTGCGCCCTCTCAGGCGGGGTGGACTCCGCCGTCGCGGCCGCCCTCGTGATCCGCGCGGTGGGCCGCCAGCTGACCTGCGTCTTCGTCGACACCGGTCTCATGCGCGTGAACGAGGGTCCCCAGATCGAGGAGACCTTCACCCGACAGTTCGGCGTGGACTTCATCCACGTGAAGGCCGCGGACCGCTTCTTCGACGCCCTCGCTGGGGTGACCGACCCCGAGGCGAAGCGCAAGATCATCGGCGAGCTCTTCATCCGCGAGTTCGAGGCGGTCGCGCGCGACCTGGGCGCCGGCGGCGACGGTCCGCGCTTCCTCGTCCAGGGGACGCTCTATCCCGACGTGATCGAGTCGGGCTCGGGACACGCGGCCAACATCAAGAGTCACCACAACGTGGGCGGACTGCCCGAGGACCTGTCCTTCGAACTGGTCGAGCCGCTGCGCGCGCTCTTCAAGGACGAGGTTCGCCACGTGGGTGAGGAGCTCGGTCTGCCCGAGGAGATCGTCTGGCGCCAGCCTTTCCCGGGGCCGGGTCTCGGGGTGAGGATCGTGGGCGAGGTGACGCGCGAGAGGGCAGAGATCCTGCGCCAGGCGGACGCCGTGGTCGTCGACGAGATCCGCCGGGCCGGCCTCTACCGCGAGCTCTGGCAGAGCTTCGCCGTGTTACCGGCCGTGCGTACGGTCGGGGTCATGGGCGACGGACGGACTTACGCGTACCCGATCGTGATCCGCGCAGTCACCAGTGACGACGCGATGACCGCTGACTGGGCGCGCCTGCCCCACGAGCTGATTGAGACAATCGCCAACCGACTCATCCGCGAGGTCGAGGGCGTGAACCGCGTGGCCCTCGACGTGACGAGCAAGCCGCCGGGCACCATCGAGTGGGAGTGAGTCGGTCGCCCTTTTCCGACGAGGCGCTCTTTGACGACCTCGACGCGTCGCGGCCCAACCCCGCGGACCTGCTCGAGGGCTTGACCGAGCCCCAGCGCGCCGCCGTCCTCCAGCGCGGTGGACCGCTGCTCGTCGTCGCCGGCGCGGGCTCGGGCAAGACGCGGGTTCTCACACGACGCATCGCGCACCTGTTGGCCTCGGGCGACGCCCGGGCCTACGAGGTCATGGCGATCACCTTCACCAACAAGGCGGCCGACGAGATGCGCCGCCGCGTCGCCGAACTGGTCGGGCCCGACGCGCGCGACATGTGGGTCTCGACGTTCCACTCGGCGTGCCTGCGCATGCTGCGAGCCCACGCCGACGTGCTGGGCTACGAGCGGGGATTCACCATCTACGACGCGGGTGACGCCCAGAGCCTGGTCGAGCGGATCATGAACGAGCTCAACCTCGACACCAAGCGGCTCAGCCCGCGCAGTGTCGCGGCCGCCATCTCGGCGGCGAAGAACGAGATGATGGACGCGACGCGCTTCGAGGCCTTTCACGGCGGCGACCCGTCGCGTAAGCGCATCGCCGAGATCTTCGCGATCTACGAGAAGCGCCTGCGAAGCGCGAACGCGATGGACTTCGACGACCTGCTGGTGAACGCCGTCGCGATGCTGCGCGCCGACGCCGACGTGCTGGCGAACTACCAGCGGCGTTTTCGCTACCTGCTCGTCGACGAGTTCCAAGACACCAACGGCGTCCAGAACGAGCTCGTGATGATGCTCGCGGCCCAACACCGCAACTTGTGCGTGGTGGGCGACTCGGACCAGTCGATCTACCGCTTTCGCGCGGCCGACGTACGCAACATCCTTCAGTTCGAGGAGAGGTTTCCCGACGCGCAGGTGATCGTCCTCGAGCAGAACTTCCGCTCGACCCAGACGATCCTCGACGCGGCGAACGCGGTGATCGCGCGCAACAACCGCCGTCGCGCAAAGAACCTCTTCACCGAGGGCGACCAAGGCGAGAAGATCCGCCTCTATCGCGCCGGCGACGAGTACGACGAGGGGCGCTGGGTGGCGAGCGAGCTGCGTCGCTTTGCCAGCGAGTACGGGCTCAACTGGAACCAGATGGCGGTGTTCTATCGCACCAACGCCCAGAGCCGGATCCTCGAAGAGGAGATGCTGCGCGCCGGGATTGCCTATCGGGTCATCTCGGGGATGCGCTTCTATGACCGCAAGGAAGTGAAGAACGTGCTGGCCTACGCGAGGCTCATCGTGAACCCGCGTGACGAAGCGAGCGCGCGGCGCGTGATCAACGAGCCCAAGCGCGGCGTGGGCGAGGCGGCCCAGGCCAAGCTCGGCGCATACGCGGCCGAGAACGGACTGTCCTTCGCCGAGGCCGCCGATCACGCGGCCGCGGCCGGCCTCTCGGGAAGGGCGCTCAATGGCGCCACGAAGTTCTCGATGATGCTCGACGAGTTGCGCGCGCTCGCTAATGACCTGTCTCCGCGCGAGATGATCGAGGCCGTCGTGCGCGAGTCGGGGATGGGCGACGCGCTGCGCGAGGAGAACACCGACGAGTCCTATTCGCGCTTAGAGAACCTCGGTGAGTTGGCCTCGGCCGCGGCGCAGTACGAGACGCTGCTCGATTTCGTCGAGCGCATGGCCCTCGTGGCCGACTCGGACCAGCTCGACGCCGGAGCCGGCGCGGTGTCGCTGATGACCCTGCACGTCGCCAAGGGCCTCGAGTTCCCGGCGGTCATCATCACGGGACTCGAGGAGACGATCTTTCCCCACCGGCGCGCGCTCTCCGACGACGCGGAACTCGAAGAGGAGAGGCGCCTGTGTTACGTGGGGCTGACCCGCGCGATGCGCCACCTGTCACTCACCCACGCCTGGACGCGCACCACATGGGGCCAGCGCACCGACGCCCTGGCCAGCCGGTTCCTCGCCGAGGTCCCGGCCGCGCTCGTCACCGACCTGTCATCCACGCCGCCGCTGCGACGCTCGAGCTTCGGCGACGAGGACGGCTTCGTCGGTCGCTCGTCCAGCTTCGCCGAGGGCCGTGCCTTCGGCGCGGGCGCCGCCCCGCCCGTTCGTTCCACGGGCGCCGAACTGCTCGGCCTGGCGCGCGGCGACGTCGTGATCCATGATCGCTACGGACGCGGCGTCGTCGGCAGCGTCGAGGGCGAGGGCCCGCGCGCTCGCGCCAGCGTCGACTTCGACGAGCACGGCACCAAGCAGCTCGTGCTCGCCATGACGCCGCTGCGACGGGCCTGATCCACACCGCTTTTTTAAGGGAGCGCTAAGAATCAGCCCGTCGGCGGATGAGTGGCGTCGAGCGGGTGTCAGAATGGAATCTCATGGTCTCCACCCGACCCGTTTATCGGCCGCCGAGCGCGCCGGGCAACCACCGACTGCCCCAGAGTGTGTACTGGCGCCGTCGCGCACTGGTGGGACTCATCAGCGTGTCGGTGGCCTTCGTCCTCTACCTGGGCGGCACCCTCGCCTTCGCCCTCAACAACCCGACCTACGGCGTCTCCTACATGGCGCGCGCCGCCGAATGGGGGCGTAGTCACGGCATCGGCGGCGTCATCACCTGGCTCGAGACCGAGTACTACAAGCTCAACCCACCCAAGGTCGGTGGCAAGCCCCCGCTGTCGGCCTTCGGCCACGGGGCGACCAAGGTGACGGTGCCCGCGGCCGGGCACCTGCCCGAACCGGCGCGCATTCCCACCCCGGCCGCGAACCCGCTACCCGGCGAGGGCGTCTGGCACGTGGCCGGACGCACGACCGCGAGCGGCATCCCCACCGTCTACGAGGCGTTCGTGCGACCCAACAACATCAACACGAGCTACGTGGTGGGTGTCGCCTGGATGGACCCGACGCTCCTGCGCGCCCAGCTCTACAGCGGCTCCTACATCCCCGGCGGCTATCACTTCAGCCACTCGGCGCCCATCACGGCGGCGGCCTCGAAGACGTTGGTCGCCGCCTTCAACGCGGGCTTTCGCATGCAAGACGCCAACGGCGGCTACTACACCGACGGGCGCACGATCCTGCCGCTGCGCAACGGCGCGGCTTCGGTCGTGATCTTCAAGGACGGCACCATGACCCTGGGCGCCTGGGGCACCAAGGGCTTCACGATGAACAACCAGATCGCCTCGGTGCGCCAGAACCTGCGCCTGCTCGTCAATGACGGCAAGCCGGTGCCCGGACTCGCGAACCCCAACTCGATCGCCTGGGGCAAGACCCTCGGGGGCACCTTCAGCGTGTGGCGTTCCGGCCTGGGTGTCACGAAGAACGGCGCCATCATCTACGTCGGCGGCCCGGCGCTGTCCATTGGCGACCTGGCCAACGTGCTCGTGCGCGCCGGCGCGGTGCGCGCGATGGAGCTCGACATCAACACCGACTGGGTGCAGTACTCGGTGTTCAACGGTCCGCTCAACTCGCCGATCAACGGCGGCAACGGAACGAGTCTGCTCAGCGCGATGAACGGTCCGCCGAGTCGCTACTTCACGACCTGGTGGAACCGGGACTTCTTCACGATGAGCCTGCGCCCGGGCGAGACGGTCGCGAAGGCCACAACGTCGACGACCTCGAAGCTGACCCCGGCCGGTTAGCGGTCCGCGACGCGCCGCCACAGGGCGGCGGGCAGGTGGCGCAGGACGAAGAACACGTAGCGCAGGATCGGCGGCGACCAGATGATCCGCTCGCCCGAGGCGAGTCCGCGCAGGGTGTTCTCGGCCACCTCGTTGACCCCGGTCGTGAAGGGGATCTCGCGCTGGCCGGTCGTCATCTTGGAGCGCACGAAGCCCGGGCGCAGGATCTGCAGCGACGCGCCCGTGCCCTCGAGGGAGTCCGCGATCCCCTGACAGAGCCGGTCGAGACCCGCCTTGGCGCCGCCGTAGAGGTATTGCGTGCGCCGCACGCGCACGGCCGCGACCGAGGAGATCACGAGGACGCGCCCGCGGCCCTGGGCGACCAGGCGCGCGCGCAGCTCGGCGAGGGCCGCCACCGGCCAGGTGACGTTCACCGTGATCATGC
>DATIVP010000122.1:0-1899 GCA_035465755.1 Acidimicrobiales bacterium
TAGGAGCGGCCAAGTCCACCACCCACGAAGACGGTGAAACCGCGGCCCCGCTCGGGATGGGTCACCGGTACGAGACCCAGATCCTGGGCCAGGACGTCCACGCAGTTCTCGGACTCATAGCTAATGGCGATCTTGAACTTGCGCGGCAGGAACGTTGCGCCGTAGAACTCGTGTTCGACCTCGGCAGACGAAGCGAGCTCACCGCCGACGAAGATCTCCCAGTGCGCACGCGTGCGCGGCTTGAACGTCGTGGCGATCAGGCGAGCGAGATCGGCGCCGCCCCCATCGTTGTCGCGCCAGAGGGTCGGGCACATGACCGTGTTGCGCACCACGTCGCCGCAGGCGGCGAACGTGGTCATCGTGGCCTCGTGTAGCGACAGGGCCAAGGCTCGCAGTCCCTGCTTGGCCACGCCATGGAACTGCACCGCCTGGCGCGTGGTGAGACGAATCGAGCCGTCGGCGATCTCCTCGGCGATGCGGTCGAGCACCAGCCACTGTCGCGAGGTCAGCACTCCCCCGGGGATGGCGACGCGCGCCATGTAGATGTGGGCGAGCTCGCGCCCGGCCGCGGCGAGAGCGCGGCGCTGGTCGCGGTCGTCCTGGGAGTAGATCCCGTGGAACTTGAGCAACTGGTGGGACGCGGCCGACACTCCCGTCGAGGCCGCGTCGAGCTCGGCGGCGAGTTCACCGCGCAGTCCCCCACTGGCGAGCTTGAGTTCCTCCACCGAACTGGTCGGGCGGGCATCTTCGACTGCCGTGTCCACCACCGCCTCCTTACCTCACTATTTCCATAAAGATTATGGGTTTAGTCAGGTATAGGCTCCGCCCGATCGCGCAACCCTGAGACGCCGCTCAGCCCGCTACGGCGTCCAGTGCCAGGTGGCCGAAAGGATCGTCAGCACCGCCAGTGCCGACGTGGAGAGCACCAGGAGCGCGGCGCCCGAACGGGGGCCTCGGCCCACGCCCAGGACCGCAAAGATCGGAAATCCCCGCAAGAGCAGCCGTGGCGTGATGCCGACGATCGGCGAGAACAGGCCCATCGCGAGCACCGCCAGCACGTATGCCGTCCAGGTGAGGGGCGGGCGGACTCGGGCCAGAACCATCAGCATCGCGATCGCGGCGAACGCGCTGGCGACGCGGACGGTGTCGTTGGGATTGGCGAAGCCCAGGTTCCACACGTCGGCGAACGCGTGCGGCAGCCCCGAGCCGTAGGCGCCCTCTTGCCATCCGTTGCGCTGGGCGTGGAACCACTCGAACAGCGACCCCGTGTGCGCCCAGAGGTAGACGAAGAACGCCCCCACCCCCAGCGGCGCGATCAAGGGAGCGGCGAGGGCCGCGTAGTCGCGCCGCGAGCGAATCGCCCCAACCGCGGCCACCACGCAGGGCACCACCACGGCCACGGCCACGGGATCGGCGCTCGTGGCGCGCGCCGCGGCCAGGCCCGCGAGGATCCACCGCCGCCGCCCCAGCCAGAGAAGACACAACGAGACGAACAAGATGATCGCGCTCTCTGAATAGAACATCGCCAGGACAAAGGCGGCCGGCGAGAAGAAGACGAAGGCCGTACCGAGTTCGGCCGCGGCCAGGTCAAAGGTGTCGGCGAGCAGCCACCACAGTGCGACCGCGCCCAAGGCGCCGAGCACGGTCGTGGTGAGAACCGCCGAGACGCCAAAGCCCAGGCCGGTGACCACGTGAGTCGCGCGGATCAGGATCGGCAGCAGTGGGAAGAATCCGAGGTCCGTCTGGGTCAATTTCCCAAGACCCGCGGGAATCGACGTCGCGTAGCCGTTCTGGGCCACGGTGAGGTACCACTTCGAGTCCCAAGACCCGATCAGGTGCATGACCGAGTGGCCCTCGCTGACGCCCAACGCACCAAAGAGCGACCACACGACGGCTCTC
>DATIVP010000123.1:0-6913 GCA_035465755.1 Acidimicrobiales bacterium
CGGATTCCTCAACGCCACGTGGGCCCACTACGGCGGTACGCGCTACGCGCCGCTCGCGGGTCTCGCCACGCGCGACGAGCAGATACTCGTGGGCATGCACGTGACCGGCGGTTACGTTCCCGATCAGAACGGGTGCTCGCCCATCGGCTGGTAGGCACTTTCGGTCCTTCGATGCGTCGTCGCGGTCACGTGGCGCTCGTCGCACCTTCGGCGACTTGTCTCGCCCACTTGTAGTCCGCCTTGCCGTTGGGCGCTCGCCGCACGGCGTCGAGCACGACGAACTTCTTGGGGATCTTGTAGTGCGCGAGGGAGCCGCGTAAGAACTCCGCGAGTTCGATCCCGGTGATCGCATGTGGTGCGGGAGAGCCGACCACCGCGACGACCCGCTGGCCGAATCGTTCGTCGGCGACGCCGACCACCAAGCAGTCGTCGACCATCGCGTGTCGTTTGACTGCCTCTTCGACCTCCTCGGCGAAGACCTTCTCGCCGCCGGTGTTGATGCTCATCGAGCCCCGGCCGAGCAGGGTGACGCCGCCGTCCTCGTCCACCGTCGCCCAGTCGCCTGTCAAGACATAGCCCTGACCATCGATGCGCAGGAACGTGGCGGCCGTCTTCTCGGGGTCCTTGTAGTAGGCGTAGGCCGCCGTGCGACTAGCGAGCATGCCCTGTTCGCCCGTGCCGCGCGAGACCTCGCGCCCGTCGGTCGTCACCACCTTGGTCGTCGGCGCCAGAGCGAAGTGGGCGGTGGCCGCGCCCACGTCGTGCGTCGCGCCACTCGCCCCGAAACCAAGTCCTTCGGTCGAACCCAATGAGTCGACGAGCGTCGCGTTGAGTCGCGCTCGCAAGCCGTCCTTGATCTCGGCGCTCCAGATCGCCCCCGAGGACATCACGTGGCGCACGCTCGTCACGTCGACGGGCCGACCCTCTGCTTCGCGCCGTTCGAGGGAACGCAGCAGCGGACGAGCGAACGCGTCACCAACGATGACGATTCGCGTCGCCCCCTGCTCCTCGGTGAGCCGCCACACCTCGTCGGGATCAAAGGAGCGAGACTCGAGCAGGACGACCGTGCCACCGACCATCAGTGCCGGCATGGCGCCGATCCACATGCCGGTGCCGTGCATCAAGGGACAACACGGAATTGAGACCTCCGCTTCGGAGGCCGCGAACGACGCCATGAGCTCTCGCACTTCAACGCGCGAGTTCGGCACCGACTCCAACAGGCCGAGAGCGACGGCCGACACGAGCAGGCGTTCGATGAACTCTCCCTGTGGGAACATCACGCCCTTGGGCAGTCCCGTTGTGCCACCGGTGTAGAGCATGTAGAGATCCTCGGGTGATCGCTCCTGGCGCGCCTGGGGCTCGTTGGCCGCGAGCAGCTCGGCCATGCGCGGCGCGCCGTCAAGGCTCGCTCCCCCGTCGTCGACTTCAACGAAGAGACGGACGTTGGCGAGCCGATCGCGCACACGGCCGACACACTCTGAGAGCGACGAGTGGAACACCAGGGCCTCGGCGTCGGAGTTCTCGAGGAGATAGACGAGTTCATCGTCGAGGTAGCGGTAGTTGACGTTGACCGGCACGGCTCGATGCTTGAACGCACCGAACTGGGCCACGAGATACTCGGGGCAGTTGTGCAGGTAGAGGGCGACCTTGCCGCCGCGGGTCACCCCCGCGACCTCGAGCGCACTCGCGAAGCGAGCCGCATCGTCGTCGAATTCGGCGTAGGTCAGGCGACGAGGTCCCTGCGCAATCGCGACGCGGGTGGGCACCGAGTCGACCACGTCTTCCCAGAACGATGCAAAGTCAATCAACCGGTCCCCCCGAGAAGTGATCATCTCGCCACGTCACGATGTGGACGTCACGTTCGCATCACGATATGCGATGCACACCGTGCGGGGCTGTCGCTCGCTGGCGCGCGCCCCGGCGTCCTGGGGTCCCGCACGGGACCGCCGACTAGATCTGGCCCGTCCAGTCCTTGATTGACAGTTCCCTCGCTACCGATCGCACGAAGCGCCATCCCCCGGAGTCCTGACCGACGCCGATGACCGTACCGTGAGAGTCGAGCTGGGACACGGTGACGGCCCCGCAGCCCCCGGGGTCGGCCGCCACCTTTGCGAAGGGCGACGTTGAGCCGGCGCGCCAGAAGGTGAGGGTCATGAGAGCGCCCACGTCAATCGGGCAGGAGGCGACTCCGGGCGTGGCAACCGGCAACCCGTTCAGCGTGGTGCGGATCGACGCGATCGTGGCACGCGAATCAATCGTCACCGTCGTCACTCGCCCGTTTCTCACGTTGAAGCCTCGATCCATCGTCACGACGACCTTGGTTGCGCCGGAGGCGATGAGCGAGAAGGGGGATTTGCGCGGTGTCCAGAGCACGTTCGCGTCCACTCGCAGACCCAACTCCCCCGAGGGGGAGATCACCATCGAGTACTGGAGTTGCACCGAAGACAGGACCGGTGGTCCCACAAAGGAGAAGGTCAGGGTGTGCGACGTGGGCTGACCGGGTCCGCTACCGGTACCCCATCCCGAACGCGTCCCCCCGACTGGAACGTGACTCTCCAGCCAGTTAAGAGCCCACGGCCCTCGCGTCACCAGGTAGAAACGCGTCAGGTCGACCTGGTCGGGATCGGCCGACCGAGCGCCCATCGAGAGAAGGGTTCGATCGATCGCGGGGTTGGAGCGAGCGACCTCGCGCGAGCCACTCGGAAGAGTCACCAGCGTGAAGAGGTGACGAGCCTCGAACGTTGCGAGCGCTCGGCGCTGGGCGTTGGTGGGCCCGAGGGTCGACGCGGCGGCGAGGCTGGTGACCGCGCTCGCCGTCACGAGAGTGACGGCGAGGGTGGCGACTACCGAGCGGAGAACGGGAGCGAGGTGACGTCGCACACAACAGACCTGTCGTCGGCTGAGAAATCCTTACCGCACGATTGATCCGGTGACCTGACGCGATTCAGTGCAGCAAAAAGCCCGGTTCGCCGCTTCGCTGGTCAAATAGACTGTCCTGCGGTTCGCGCCGCAGCGTTTCATGAGGCCACGCTCGACCAACGAGGGTCTTTGAAAGGGAACTCCTGATGTCCGACCAGAAGCGGAACACCCGGAAGAGCCCAGCCCGCACATCCAAATCGCCCGCGGCGGCCAAGGCGCTGGCGATCGCGCACGCCGAGCGGATGATGGACTTCTACCGCGAGATGCTCTTCATTCGCCGCTTCGAAGAGCGGGCCGCGCGCAGCTACACCCAGGCCCTCATCGGGGGCTACTGCCACCTGAACCTCGGCGAGGAGGCCACCGTCGTGGGCCTCATCTCGTCGCTTCGCCCGACCGACTACCTCTTTACGAACTACCGAGAGCACGGCTACGCCATCGCGCGCGGTATCGATCCGCGACGGATCATGGCCGAGCTCTACGGACGCGTGGACGGCGTGTCCAAGGGCTGGGGCGGCTCGATGCACATGTTTGATCTCGAACACCGCCTGCTCGGCGGCTACGGCATCGTGGGGGGCCAGGTCCCACTGGCCACCGGGGCGGCCCTGGCGATCGACTATCGCGGGGGCGACGACGTGGTGATGTGCACGATGGGTGACGGGACCACCAACATTGGGGCCTTCCACGAGTCACTCAACATCGCCGGGTTGTGGAACCTGCCCATCGTCTACGTGATCGTCAACAACCGCCTGGGCATGGGTACGACGGTGGAGAAGTCATCGGCCGAACCCGAGCTCTACAAGCGTGGCGCCGCCTATCGCATCGAGGCGTCGCGCGTCGACGGACTCGACCCGCTCGCCGTGGCCGAAGCCGCAACCCACGCGATCGACGTGGCGCGCTCGGGCCGGCCCTACCTGCTCGAAGTGGTGTCCGAGCGACTGCGAGGACACTCCGTGGTCGACCCGGCGAAGTACCGCTCGGCCGAGGAGGTGGCGAGCCTCAAGGAGCACGATCCGGTGCACACGATGGCGGCGCGCCTGGTGGCCGAGGGGATCTCTGACGACGTGACTTTGGCCATCCTCGATCAGGAGGTGCTCGCCAACATCGAAGAGATCAGTGCCTTCGCCGAGGCCAGCGACTTCCCTGACGTGGGCACCCTCTTTGATTACAACTACGCCACGCCCGTCCCGAACGACTCACGTCGTCTGCCGGGCCAGCTCCTCTTTGGCCCCAGCACGAACGGAAGCCCGTCATGACCTTGATGTCGTATCGCCAGGCCCTGCACGACGCCCTGCGCTCGGAGATGCTGCGCGACGAGAACGTCCTCTTGCTGGGCGAGGAGATCGGCGTCTTCGAAGGTTCGTACAAGATCACCGCCGGACTCCTGGCCGAATTCGGCGAGAAGCGCGTGCGCGACACGCCCATCGCCGAAGAGGGCTTCACCGGGGCCGCCATCGGCGCCGCGATGCTCGGCCTGCGACCCGTGGTGGAGATCATGACGATCAACTTCTCGTTGCTGGCGCTCGACCAGATCGTCAATCACGCCGCCAAGATCTACGGCATGTTCGGTGGCCAGGCCAAGGTGCCTCTGGTCATCCGCACGCCTGGCGGCGGTGGACAGCAGCTGGGGGCAACGCACTCGCAGAACATCGAGGTCTACTACGCGTTCGTGCCCGGTCTCAAGGTCGTTGCCCCGAGCACGCCGGCCGACGCCAAGGCCCTCCTGATCGCGGCGATCCGCGACGACGACCCCGTCCTCTTCCTCGAGAACCTGGCGCTCTACAACACCAAGGGTGAGGTGCCCAACCACGACACCCCTGCGGTGATCGGCAAGGCCGCCGTCACCCGCGAGGGGCATCACCTGACCTTGATTGGCTACTCGCGCATGGCGCACGTGGCCAAGAAGGTCGCCGATCAGTTGGCCGACCACGACGGACTCGATATCGAAGTGATCGACCTGCGCAGCCTTCGCCCGTTGGACCGCGAGACCATCATCGAGTCGGTGAAGAAGACCCACGCCGCGGTGATCGTCGAAGACGACTGGCTCACCTACGGCATCGGCGCCGAGGTCGCGGCCTCGATTTCCGACGGCGCCTTTGACTATTTGGACGCGCCGGTGCGCCGCGTGGCGATGGCCGAAGTGCCCATGCCCTACTCCAAGAGCCTCGAGAGCGCCGCCCTGCCCTCAGAGAACGACGTCATCCAGGCCATCTACCAAACCCTCGAAGCCATCGGGCATCGACGGACGAAGACGGGTCCCCATGATTGACATCACCATGCCCCGCTTGTCGGACACCATGGAAGAAGGCACCATCGCGCGCTGGCACAAGCAGCCCGGGGACGCGGTGAACGTCGGTGACGTGCTCGTCGAGATCGAGACCGACAAGGCCACGATGGACTACGAGGCGTACGAGGCGGGGATCCTGGCCGAGATCCTGGTGCCGGAGGGAGAAGTCGCGACGATCGGCACCCCGATCGCTCGCCTCGACAACGGCAAAGCGAGCGTTTCGTCTACTCCCGCCGCGTCGAGCGTCGAACCGGTCGCCCCATCCCAGACGACGCCCTCTTCCGAGAGCGCGATCGACGACGAGACGCGCGACGAATCCTCGTGGACGGTCGCTGCATCCACATCCGACGATTCCGCGCAGGACGCTGAGCGGCGCATCGCATCACCCCTCGTGCGCAAGCTCGCTCGCGAGCACGACCTTGATCTGCGTCAAGTGCGCGGCAGCGGCCCCGGCGGGCGCATCATCCGCGCCGACCTCGACGGACTACTCGCCGTCGCTCAGGCCGAAGCCGAAGCGCACAAGGGTCCCGCGATGCCCCTCGCGAGCGGACCGCTGCTCGACGCGAAGCGTGGTTCGGAGCAGATCCCCTTCACCAACGTTCGCCGCGTGATCGCGAGGCGCCTCGGCGAGAGCGCTCGCACAGTCCCGCACTTCTACGCCACCGCCGTCGCCGACGCTGAGGCACTTGTGCAGTTGCGCAGCGATCTCAACGACCAACTTCTCGCCACGGGCCGCTCGAAGGTCAGCGTGAACGACTTGCTCATCCGTGCATGCGCCCTCGCCCTTCGTGAGCACCCGCTGGTGAACGCCTCCTACGTCTCCGACGCCAGTACCACGATGCTGGTGCACCATCGGATCAACATCGGGGTCGCCGTGGCCTCCATCAACGGGCTCGTGGTTCCGGTCATTACCGATGCGGATCAGAAGAGCGTGAGCCAACTGGGCGCCGAGACGAAACAACTCGCCACCCAAGCGGGGACAAAGGGTCTCTCGCTCGATCAGATGTCAGGGGGCACGTTCACGATCAGCAACCTCGGCATGTACGGGATCGAGGAGTTCACCGCGATCATCAATCCGCCCGAGAGCGCGATCCTCGCGGTCGGCGCAACGAAGCGAGAGCCCGTGGGTGTCGGCGACGAGATCGTCCTGCGCCATCGCCTGCGCTACACGCTGTCCGCCGATCACCGCATCATTGACGGCGCCCTGGCCGCCGAGTTCCTCCAGACGCTGACTCGCCTCATCGAGAGCCCCCTCTCACTCATCGTCTAGTTTCTTCGCCGTCGTGGCGATGAACGACGAGAAGTCTTCCGAGATCCTCCGCCTCGACGAGACAGCGAGCCGCGAATCGGCCGACTGACGAGGGAAGAGACATGGTTGCAGCGCGGAGTGTTTTCTGCCATAAGCCAGACTCACGAATTGCGGAAATTCAAGGGAAGCGGTATACTGAAAGCGAGGGTTCAGAAGAGTCCTCAAGGAGGTATAGATTCGAGTGAGGCCTCTAGGAAGTTAGTCCTGCGAGCGGCGCGCGCGGGGTTGCGGGAGAGATCCCGTTGGGCCCGGGTGTGAACGAGGCAAGGTCGAAGTCGGAAGTTGCAACGGACGAGAAGCGCGTACGCTTCCCCGGTAGCCACCGTCCGGGCGAGCCGCCCGAGGAGTACAGATTAAGAAGAGCGCCCGGTTCCCCGGTTTCGTGGGACGGGCGCTTTCGC
>DATIVP010000124.1:0-3985 GCA_035465755.1 Acidimicrobiales bacterium
GACGAGACGGGCCACGTGAACGTGATCTTCTCGCGCGGCGCCTGGGTGCGGTGGTCGTCGGTGGCGAGCGCGCCGGCGCTGCTCGTGCGAGGGGCCCTGCAGCGCGATCGCGGCAGCGTGACGATCGCGGCCGACTACGTCGAGGCGCTCGCCCTCGACGCGGTCCCGGCGTCGCGCGATTGGCACTAGAGGCGCGACGCGAAACCTTGGTCCGCCGCCTCGCCGGGTCGACGCCGCGTCAGCGCGACGGCGACAACCACGTCGAGCGTCACGCCCGTCTGACGTCCGCCGGTGGCGCCAAAACGTCCTTCCACGAGCCGTAGACCCGCCACAGGTAGAGCAATGACACGATGAGGAGACCGAGCGCGGCGACGAGACCGAGCCAGACGCCCAGTCCCACCGCGTGGGCTAGCACGGGATTGGCAATGGGTGCATGACGCTCCTGCCAGTTGCGTCGGCCGAGGAGCAACTGGATGAGTTCGACCACCACCACGCCCAGGATGACCAGGGATCGGCCCAACGAGGTCCAGCCGACGGTCGCCCGGCCACTGGCGAGGCGCGAGGACCACACGAGGGTGGCGAGTGCGAGGGCGATCGTGAGCGGACCAGCCGGCATCGTTCCGAGTCCGGCCGTGTGGCCGACTTCGCGCGCAACGAACAGTCCGGGATGCATAGGGTCGGCGACAACGCGGGGATGGTTCTCCCACGCGAACAACGAGGTGGCGAGAAGGAAGAGGGCAAGCAACCTTTCACTACGCACCAGCGTGCGACGTTGGCGATCGCGCTCGGCGGCGACGCGCGCGTGCCACTGAGATCTCTCTGGGCTGTCACTCATGGTCGGCGCCGAGTGAGCGCGAATCCGAGCCCCACTTCGTTTCAGCGCGCATTCGCGGCCAACCGGAAATCACCTTTCGCTCGTGTCGTGCCCGATGTGGTGACAGATACGATCGTGTCGGCGTCGGGAGGTTGCAGACGACCACCCTCCTTGCGGTTCATCCCAAGTTCGGTTCGTTGTCTCACACTAGGTCGGCGCAACGTGGAGAGAGTCCACTCCGGCGGGCGCGGCGGCGCCTCGTTTGGCTCCCGGGTCGCCGACACGACTGAGAGACGACCTGGACGGGTCCCACTGCGGTTCGCCCATGTCGCCACCCTCTTTTGCAGTGTCGTGCGCACTGCGGTCGTCCCTACGTGCAGGCGAACTGAGTGCCGCTCAGCGTTGTCGGCGCGACGCCCCCGTCGACGTCGCGGCGTCGACGTGTCCGCAACCTACATTGGTGGACAATGCGAGAAGAGATCACGCCAACGGTGTCGCGCCGCCGGCTCCTCTGGTGGCTGGGCGGCGGCATCGCGGTCGTCGTTGCCGGCGGAGCCGCCGCCGTCGATCTTGTCGATCACGGTGTTCTTCCGGGCAAGCAGGTGCTCGACAGCCTTGATGGCGCGTGCTCTGTCGCCGCCCCCGCGCTTGCCTTCGACGCCGTGGGGCCGTCGTACTCGGGTCACTTCTTCTCCCGGGCGCGCGGTCGTTCCGTTGGTTACACGATTGCCTATCCACCGGGACGTCAGCGTGGCGACTCGCTGTCTCTCATCGTCGTCCTGCACGGCTACGGCGATGATCACATGACGGCTCTCAAGGGGATGACACCGGCCCAAGCCGTGGCCCTGCGACCAAGGCGCGAGCCGATGGCGATCGTCACGGTGGACGGCGGCAACGGTTACTGGACGCCGCATCCCCACGACGATCCCATGGCCATGGTGCGAGAGGAGCTGATTCCCCTGTGCCAGCGCTGGGGACTTGGCCGCTCACCCCAACAGATCAAGTTGCTGGGCATCTCCATGGGGGGATTCGGTGCCCTCGCGCTGGCCGAGAGCGATCCCCAGCTCTTTCGCGGTGTCGCCGCGATCAGTCCCGCGATCTGGACGACGTACGAGCAGGCTCGCAATGCCAACGCCACCGCGTTCGCCTCACAAGCGGTCTTCGAGAAGTATGACGTGATATCGAACGCCGACAAACTCGTCGGAGTTCCCTTGCGGGTGGCGGTGGGGCGCGACGACCCCTTCCTTCCGGGAGTCGAAACCTTCATTGCCGCCGCACCGCACGCCGAGAGCGTGCGAGTGACCGCGGGATGTCACACGGACTCGTTCTTCTTGTCCCAGGAGCCGCCATCCCTAGAGTTCCTGTCTCGATTAGTCGTTCACGGAACGTCGTGGACCATGTCTCAAGGCTAAAACTCGCAAAGTCACGTTGTCTCGTGCCGGGGGATCCTTAGAGGTGACCAAGGGACACAGGTGCACGAGCGGGCAAGAGAGTGAGACCCGCGTCCTCAATTTGAGAAGCAGTCCGTCGGTTCTGACTCTCTCACGCGAGGAGCCTGGTCAACATCCATTTTGGCTTGTGGATGCCTCATCAAATTGAGTGTAGGCCACTACTTGGCAGGATCGTTCACAATGGTGTGCGCGAGGTACCTAGTGGTGGTCCACGCCGCAAGTTTGATCGGACTACTCACGACCACGGTGCACGAGCGACCTTCATTGCGAACGTGATCCTCAATTGCTAGCAACTGGAATTGAGGGTTCAGAGGTTCTTCGCCGGAGCTGACCGAGGGTTGTGACGCCCCGCAGAGAGATCAGGGTGGCGAAGAACAGTCCTGCGGCCGCCAGCGACCACCACCCAGAGTGTTCGTAGCTGACAATTACCTGTCCGGGAGCAGTCGGAGCTCCCTGGGAGCGAAGTCCAACTATCCACAGTGCGTAGGCGACAAGCAGAAGTGGCATTATTCGTCCAACGAGTCGACCGAGTGCGATCGGAAGCCGCGAGTCACGCGTAGCGACTTCGACGCGGGAGGCCAGGTAAGCGAGTGACGCCACTGCGCCAATCCACAGCCCAAGTCCGAGTGTCAGATTCACGTCGCCAAGAACCCTTGCGAGCACTGGATGTTCGATGCTGGTAACGGGGACCGGATGGCCCGAGCGCATGACCTCCTTGACGACCGGCTGTTGGTCGAGATGGTTCACCCACAGATAGATCGTGGTTACAACGACGAGAGCCAGGCCGGGGGTCCACGAAAGGATTCGCCATGATCGACGCGGCGAGCTGCTCTTTCGAATAGCGAAGCGAACGCCGCCCCAGGCGACGAGTAGACCCAGGAGTGACAGGGTGCTGATCCATCCAACGAAGAAGGCGCCGATGCCTGACAGATACGTTGCCCACGACATGGATCCATGGATCAGTGGTCCCATGGGACCCGTGACAAAGTTCGATCCGTGGTGGATCGTCTCCCACTTACGACCGCTGAAGGAGTCAGGAGTCGGCCACGTCGTATACAGCGTCGGTCCACCAGAAAAGCGGGTGAAATTCGACGATCGATACGTCTGTCCCATCATGGTGTAGACCACGAGTGGCAGCACGAGAGCGAATGGTAGTGCCGCGCCCGCGCCAGCGAGCTGAGCGTGGATTCGTGAGGTGGGCCCGTAGTCGAGGACAGGTCCGCGTAGCCACTGACGCGCGGCGTCGAGGTAGAGGTTCGCAGCGAGTCGCCACGCCGGCCGACCGTCAGCGATCAGGTCGAGCGCCACCAACGTGACTTCGTCGCCGTAGCGATCTCGCCACCATCCAGGATGGAGCCGAAGGGCGAAGCGGATTGCTCGCGGAGTCATCACGCCCCCAATCGAGAAAGTCCGAGCCGGGCGATCTTCAGTGAAGTTTCGAGTCGTTCTCGCAACGCGATCGCGCCCTTGCCCGTCAAGCGATACGGGCGACGGCGATCTTCAGAGTCCAGCGCTTGGACGAGACCCTCTTCCTCGAGGCGAACGAGCACGCCGTAGAGCGTTCCTGGACCCATGACGTCCCCACTCAATGCTTCGATGTCCTTGATGAGCGCGTAGCCGTGCTTGGGACCTTCGGCGAGACTCGTGAGAACGAGGACCGTGGCGTCTTGCGTTCGGCCGATACGACTTCGCGCCATGTGGACTCCTCGAACGTTCACTA
>DATIVP010000125.1:0-4930 GCA_035465755.1 Acidimicrobiales bacterium
CACGACCGTGATCGCGGTCGGACTCACCGAGAACGCCCACGGGGTCACCTCGGCGACCCTGTTCAACGTGGGCGACTCGCGCGCCTACCAACTTCGCGACGGTGCCCTTCGCCAGTTGAGCGAAGACCACAGCGTGGCCGAAGAGTGGGTTCGCATGGGCCGACTCACCTCGGAGGAGGCCGCCGTGCACCCGCGTCGCCACCAACTCACGCGCACTCTCGGCGTGGAGGAGACCGTCGAGGTCGACGTGATGAGCGTCATCGCGAGCCCCGGAGACCGCGTCCTGCTCTGTAGCGATGGGCTGTCCAACGAGCTGAGTCCTGAGACGATCGCCCAACTCGCGAGCGCCCCGGTCTCGCTCGACGACGCGGTCGCGGCTCTCATCGACGCGGCGCGCAGCGCCGGGGGGCGCGACAACATCTCGGCGATCCTTCTCGAGTTCGACGAGGTGACCAACGCCGATCCGCCGATCAAGCGAACCGTCTCGACCTCTCGTCCGCCCGCGGCGCCCACGTCGAACGCGGCCCGCCACGCCCGACGCGCTCCACGATTCACCTGGCGGGTGGTGGCGGCGATCACCGTGATCCTCGCGGTGATCGGCGCGGGGATCTTCGTTGTGCGCTGGTACGCGTACTCGACGTACTACCTGGCCGAGGACACGGGGGTCATCGCGGTCTACCAGGGTCAGCCCAACGGGGTCCTGTGGTTCCATCCGAGGAAGGTCACCGACACCGCCTATCACGTCTCGCAGTTGCGCCCGCTGGACCGACGGGCACTCAGCGCCACGATCGCTGAGCCGACCTTGGCGTCGGCGCTGCACTACGCGGCCTACCTGCACAGTGCCTGGCAGCTCAGTCGGCCCGCGACGCCGACGACCACCACGACTCTGCACGCGACGACGACCACGACGAAGAAGGCGGGCTGATGTCACGGCGCCTTACCGTCTTCGCCGTGGTGATCCTGCTGCTCTTCGCGGCAGTCGCCGCCCAGGCGATCAACATCCAGTACTTCCGTGCCGCGGCCCTCAATGCCTCGCCGCTCAATCCGCGCATCTCCACGGCCTCCGAGCAGTACCCGCGCGGCGAGATCGTGGCGGCCGACGGCACCGTGCTCGCCCAGTCGGTGCCGACCTCGGGCTTCTACCGGTACCGGCGGGTCTACCCGTTGGGCTCTCTCACGTCGGGCGTCGTCGGCTTCGCCGGACCCAGTTACGGCACCTGGGGACTCGAGGCGCAGTACAGCTCGGTTCTCACCGCCCACGCCCAGCCGGCCCAGACTCTCGCCCAGATACTCGCCCCCACGTCGGCCGCCGACTCGATCACCCTCACCCTGCAGCCGGCGCTGCAGCGCATCGCGCGCAGTGCCCTCGCGGGTCGTGACGGCGCGGTGGTCGCACTCAATCCCCAGACCGGCGCCGTGCTCTCGATGTACTCGAATCCGTACTACAACCCGGCGCCCCTCACGTCGCCGATCTTCAAAGTGGCCGAGGCGGCCTGGAAGACGGACACCACGAACAACGCCCACGGCTTTCCGCCGCTCGGCCTCGTCGCCGTCCAGCAGACCTTCCCACCGGGCTCGACCTTCAAGATCGTCACGACCAGCGCGGTTCTGCTCGGCAAGCCCCAGCTGTGGTTCAAGCAGTACCCCGCCGCACAATCAATCCCCTTGCCGCAGTCGAATAAGCGGTTGGCAAACTTCGGAAACGGCACGTGCGGCGGTGACATCCCCGCGATGCTGCCGCCCTCGTGCGACACGGGCTACGCGCTGCTCGGACTCGACCTCGGCGGCGACCTCCTGGCCTCGACCGCGAACGCATTCGGCTTTAACAGCGCGCCGCCTCTCGACCTGCCCAACACGCTGCCGAGCTACTTTCCGCCCGCCGCGTCGTTTGCGGCCAACCAGCCGGGCGTTGCCTACTCCGCGATCGGCCAGCAGAACGTGCGTGAATCCGCCCTGCAGAACGCGCTGGTGGCCGCGGCGATCGCGAACGGCGGGGCCATCATGACGCCGCACCTGATGGACTACATCACCGCGCCCGACGGCACGATTGTCTCTCGCTACAAGGACTCGATCTGGAAGCAGCCCCTGAGTCCCGCTCAGGCCGCGCGGATCCTTCCCCTGATGGTGGACGTCGCGCGCTACGGGACCGCCGCGGGATGGTTCCTGCCGGCCGACGAAGTCGGAGCCAAGACCGGTACTGCCCAGACGGGCCTTCCCGGAAAGGACACCGACGACTGGATGATCGCCTTCGCCCCGGCGAGCCACCCGACGGTGGCCGTCGCGGTGGTCGTGCCCTTCCAGAGCGTGTCGGGGACCGGTTCGGCGATAGCGGGGCCCATCATGAAGTGCGTGATCGAGGGCGCACTGGCCATCCAGGCGGGAAAGCCCGCCACGGGCACGTCGACGACGTGCCCGTCGTGAGGGCGGCCATGAGGACGAAAGGCCTAGGCTAGAACGGAAATGGAGCCCGTCAGCGATCCCCGTATCTACTCCTCGCGTTACCAGGTCACCCACCTGATTGCGAGGGGCGGGATGGCTACGGTCTATCGCGCCCAGGACCTGCTGCTCAACCGCGCGGTCGCCCTGAAGATCCTCTACCCGGAACTCTCGGCCGACGCGGCCTTCGTCGAGCGATTCCGTCGCGAGGCCCAAGCCGCGGCGAACCTGTCGCACCCCAACATCGTGCCGGTTTTTGACTGGGGCGAGGACGACGGCACCTACTTCATCGTGATGGAACTCATCGAGGGAACCTCGCTCGCCGACGTCCTGCGCGGTTCTCGTACGCTCACCGCGGCCCGCTCGGCGCAGATCGTCGCGCCGGTGGCGGCCGCACTGAGCTACGCGCACAAGAACGGCGTCGTGCACCGCGACGTGAAGCCTGGCAACATCCTCATCACCGCCGACGGTCAGGTCAAGGTGACCGACTTCGGCATCGCCCAGGCGATGTCGGTCGAAGACCACCTGGCCGAAGCCGGTTCGGTCATGGGAACGGCCACGTACTTCTCGCCCGAGCAGGCCGAAGGGGCGGCCGTCGACGGCCGCAGCGACGTGTACTCCCTGGGCGTGGTGCTCTATGAGATGGTGGTGGGCCGGCCTCCCTTCATCGGCGACTCGCCGGTTGAGGTTTCGAGCCAGCACGTGCACTCCAGCGTGCCGCACCCGAGTGAATTCTCCTCGACGATTCCCCACGACCTCGAGGCCATCATCATGGAGGCGCTCGCGAAGAACCCCGCCCAGCGCTATCAGAGCGCCGACGAGTTCCGTGCGGACCTGCTGCGCTTCTCCGAGGGCCAGCCGGTGCGCGCGGCCCAGCGCGACGTGGCCTTCTTCGGCGCCGACGCCACCCGCGCGGTGACGGCCGTCACCGCCGGCGAGCGGACGCAAGCGGTGCCGGTGATGACCGGTCCGCGCACCGACGTGCGACGGCGAAATGGGCGCAGTGGTCTGATCGCAGCCATCGTGGTCGTCGTGCTCGCCGCGGCCGGACTCTCCTACTTCCTGCTGGCCAACAAGACGCCGGTCACGACCACGATGCCTGACCTCGTGGGAAAGAAGGTCTCAGACGCCATCGCCACCTTGACTACCGAGGGACTGACGGTCGGGACCACCGTGCAGGTCGCGTCGAAGTATCCGGCCGGTCAGGTGATCTTCACCCGTCCGGCGGCCGGCGCCACCGTGACCAAGGGCCAATCGGTGACGATACGAGTCAGCCTCGGCCAGACGGCGCCGCCGGTCACGGTGCCCGATCTCACCGGGCAGTCCCTCACTGACGCCGAGAGCCAACTGGTCCAGGCCCAACTGGTGCCCAAGCTCAGCACGACCCAGAGTGCCCCGCCGGGCACGACCCCCAACACCGTCTTCAACCAGTCGCCGAGCGCGGGTACGACAGCGCACGCCGGCGACACGGTGACACTCTTCGTGCTGGCGCCCGGACAGACGTATTCGATGCCGCGCCTCGCCGGCATGACGACGCTTCAGGCCGCCGCCACGCTGGGCCAGGACGGCCTGACCCTCTCACCCACGTCGATCCAGAAGTGCTCGAACACCGTGGCGTCGGGCCTCGTGATCGCCACGATCCCCGCCCAGGGCAGCCAGGTCAAGGCCGGGCAGGCGATCGAGTTGGTGACCTCCTCGGGCTACTGCCAGGTGGTCGTGCCCACGGTGGTCGGTGACACGCAGGGCGCAGCGAGCGCCGCTCTCACGGGCGCGGGCCTCGTGGTGGGACAGGTCACGACGGCGGACCCCTCGCTCTGTCTGACGCCGGACACCTCGGGCACCGTCGCCACCCAAAGCATCCCCGGCGGCTCGTACACCCCGTACAACTCGAGCGTCGATCTCACGTTGTGCCCGTAGAGGGTTCGGCGATTCGGTAACATCGACCTCTATGGCCAGCACCCAGAAGCGCAAGGGCAAGTCGGTCGGTCGCTACACCGCTCCCGAGCGCAGCGGCCGCTACACGGCCCCGCGCCCACCCGAGTCGGATCACAGTCCGCTGTGGTACCCGTGGATGCTCATCGACCTGCTGCTGTTCGGCCTGATCGTGATCACGCTCAACTACCTGTCGGTGCTGCCCGGCGCGGTCTCGTCGTGGTACCTCGTGCTGGGGCTCGTTTCGATGTTCGCAGCGTTCTTCCTCGCCACCCGATATCGCTGATCAGCCCAGCCGCTCAAGGATGGTGGCGTTGGCGAGTCCGCCGCCCTCGCACATGGTGAGCAGTCCGTAGCGTCCCTGAGTGCGCTCGAGCTCGTTGAGCAGCGTCGCCGCCAGCTTGGCACCGGAGGCCCCGAGGGGGTGGCCGAGCGCGATCGCCCCGCCGTTCACGTTGACTCTCGCCAGGTCGGCGCCGAGCTCCTTCTGCCAGGCGAGCACGACCGAGGCGAAGGCTTCGTTGATCTCGACGAGGTCGATGTCATCGAGGCTCAGTCCCGC
>DATIVP010000126.1:0-4151 GCA_035465755.1 Acidimicrobiales bacterium
TGCAGGTTGAGCGACTCGAACGAGAACTGCAGGACCGTCACGACCGACTCGGGCATCAGGCCCCGGCCGGCGACCGCCTCGTCGATCCAGTAGCCGATGTAGGCCGACTGGAGGGGACCGCGCTGAATCGACGACAACGTGATCTCGCCGACGAATCGGCCCTCGAAGAAGATGCCGAACCCGAAACCGGTGCCCATCTGGCGCTCGCGCTCGCGGATCGCGCAGCGGCTCACGAAGCTGCGCTGGTCTTCGGCGAGGTGCGTCGAGTGCGCCGAGCGTGGCTCCCACTTGACCAGCCAGTCGTGGCAACGCTGGCGGACCTCGAGCCAACCCGCGTAGTCCGAGTCACTGAGCGTGCGCAAGACGACGCGACGCCCGTGCAGGTTCAACGGGGCATAGATCGACCCCCGCGTGCTCACCATTCTCGGTCCCTCACCCCCCTATCGTGACAGGCCGCCGCGGGTCGCGCTAATCAAGCAGTGAGGCGACGATTCCGTCGAGGATGTCGCTCTCGCTGCTCAAGAGTTCGTCGACGTCGAAGCGATCCATCACCGCTTCGATCACGTAGAGGCCGGCGACGAGCACGTCCTCGCGCCCGCGGACCATCCCCGGATGCGCCATGCGCTCGGCGGGCGTCTCGCGGGCGAGGCGTTCGCGCCACTCGCGCACGCACTCTCGCGACAGGACCCGATGGTGCACAACGTCGCGGTCGTAGAGGCTGAGGCGGGCGTCGAGCTGGGCCAGCGTCGCCACGGTTCCGGCCAGTCCCACCAGACGCACCGCGCCCACCGCCCGGCCAAAGGCCGGCTCCGCGCCGAACGCGCGGTCGATCTCCGAGGTGATCATGGCGAGTGCGGCCGCCTCGCGCGGCGCCGTGACGACGTCGGCGCCGAGAGCGCGCTCGGTGACACGAACGCATCCCAGCTGCATCGAGAAGCTCACCAGGCCGCCTTCGGTCGCCAGAGCCAGCTCGCTCGATCCCCCGCCGACGTCGAGCACCAGCGTGGGTAGCGGCGAGGGCGCGAGCTCGGCCGTCGCGCCGGCGAAGGAGTAGGCCGCCTCCTGGGCGCCCGAGAGGATGGCCGCGTCCACGCCCACGCGCGATCTCGCCCCCTCGAGAAACGCGGCGCCGTTGGCCGCGTCACGCACGGCCGACGTCGCCACCAGCAGTCCGCGGGTCACGCCGTGCTCGTCCATCTCGCGCCGGTAGTCCTCGAGGACCGCGTAGCTGCGTTCGAGCGCCGCGACCGTTAGAGACCCCGTGGCGTCGACCCCTTCGCTCAGGCGGGTGATGCGCGAATCGCGCACCAGCGCCCCCGCGGCACCGGCGATCAGGAGTCGGGTGGAGTTGCTCCCGCAATCGAGCGCGGCCACGACGTCAACGTTCACGCAGCCCGCGACGTCGACCAGGCCGGCCACGATCTCTCCGACCGGGTCGGCGTGGCCCGCGAGGGCGTTGGCCAGGTGCGCGTGCAGACACTTCACGCCTCGTCGCGTCCCACCGACGCCGCCCGAGGGCGCAACGAGATCACCTCGCACGACGCGCGACGCGCGACGGCGCGCGTAGTCGTCGTGGCAGGCAGCGAGGGCCGACGGGTCCACCATCGCCTCGAAACGGTGCACGCCGCCCTCGCTCTCGAGGCGGCTCACCGCGTCGTGCAACGCCGGGTCCACCAGCCAGTACAGGGTGGGCATGGGCGTACCGTCGCGCAGGTGCGGCTCGTTTTCGATCACGACTGGCGCCGCGTCGCGGCGCACCACGACCGCGCAGCGCCCCGCGAGTGGCCGACCCAGCATGGCCTCGATCGCCGCCACGTCGTCGGGCGACGCGTCGCGAAACGTCAACGCCAGAACTCGAGGGTGCGCACGAGTCGCGCGAGAAAGCCGGCGTGAGAGTGGCTATGGGTGGTGCCCGGCGCGCTGTGCACCAGGCTCGAGACCGACGAGGGTGAGACGAGCGGCTGGTCGCCGGGGTCGCCGCTCCACTGATTGGGGTGACCGGCCACGGTGCCGGGCAAGACCTGGATCAGGCTCTGGCCCTGCTCGACCAGCTGATACTGCTGGCGCGCCAGCAACGTGGCGGCCGCCTTCGAGGAGATCGAGTGCGCCTGGAGGCTCAGCACCTTCTCCTGACGCTGGATCAGCGAGATCTGATTCGCCGCGGCATCGAGCTGACTCTGCTGGTGCAAGAACGTACGAACCGGGAACCACATCGCGAGCATGGCGATCGCCGTGACCAGGGCGAGGGGCATCATCCACCAAGAGTGACTGCCCACCTGATTACGAGTACCTGACACCGGCCGCCCCCGACAAAGACGCTGCACCTAGAAAACGAGCCTGATCCCCGAGAGATTCCTCGAGTCTCAAGAGTTGATTGTACTTCGCCACTCGGTCGGTGCGTGCCGGCGCCCCAGATTTAATCTGGCCCGCGTTCGTCGCCACCGCGAGGTCGGCGATGGTCACGTCCTCGGTCTCGCCGGAGCGATGCGAGATCACGGTGCTGTAACGATTCGAGCGCGCGAGTGCCACGGTGTCGAGGGTCTCGGTGAGCGTACCGATCTGGTTGAGCTTGATCAAGATGGAGTTCGCGACGTGGCGCTCGATGCCCCTTTGCAGCAGCTGCGGGTTCGTCACGAAGATGTCGTCACCGACGAGTTGGACCGTCTCGCCCAGGCGCGCCGTCAGCGCCGCCCAGCCGTCCCAGTCCTCTTCGGCCATGCCGTCTTCGATCGAGACGATCGGATAGCGCGCCGCGAGGTCGGCCCAGTAGTCGACGAGCTCGAGACTGGACAGAACGCGCCCCTCGCCACCTAGGTGATACGCCCCGTCGCGAAAGAGCTCCGAGGTCGCCGGGTCCAGCGCGATGGCCACGTCGCGCCCGGGCTCGCGCCCCGTTGACTCGATCGCCTCAACCAGGACCTTGACCGCGGTCTCGTTGTCGGGCAGGTCCGGCGCGAAGCCGCCTTCGTCACCGACGGCCGTCGCCAGCCCGCGCTGGTCAAGGACGCGCTTTAGGGCGTGGTAGGTCTCCGCGCCCCAGCGCAGAGCCTCGGCGAAGGTGGCCGCGCCGATGGGCATGACCATGAACTCTTGGAAGTCGATGGAGTTCTTCGCGTGCACGCCGCCGTTGACGACGTTGAACATCGGCACCGGCAAGACGTGAGCGTTCACCCCGCCGAGGTACTGGCTGAGCGCCAGATCGCTCTCGAGCGCCGCGGCCTTGGCGGTGGCGAGCGAGACCGCGAGGATCGCGTTGGCGCCCAGTCGGGCCTTGTTCGCCGTGCCGTCGAGGTCGATCAGCGCCACGTCGACGTCGCGCTGGTCGCGGGCGTCGTAGCCCTCCAGGGCGTCGTTGATCTCGCCGTTGACGAAGGCCACCGCGCGCTCGACGCCCTTGCCGCCCCACTCGTCGGCGCCGTCGCGCAGTTCGACCGCCTCGTGGATGCCGGTGGAGGCCCCCGAAGGTGAGATGGCCCGACCCGTCGCCCCCGACGAGAGGTGCACCTCGGCCTCAACCGTCGGGTTTCCCCGGGAATCGAGGACCACGCGTCCTCGCACGAGTTCGATGTCGCTCACGGACTGCTCCTTTGCTCTGTCTCGACGCTACTTCGCGTCGCCGTCGGGGACCTGCGACGAGCCCGCCTCCGCGGCGCGTATCGCCGCCGCGAGCACCACCGCCCGCTGGCGCAACACGCCCTCGAGATCGACGCCGTGGCGGCGCGCCCGCTCGATGAGTTCGATCAGCGCGACCGCGAGGTCGTCGCCGTCGCCGTGATCAAGACCCACGCCCAGGCGTGCGGCGATCCCCGCGAGTTCGCTGTAGAGGCTCAGGGCGGGCAACTGCCAGGGCACGCCGTCGAGCGCACTCGTGCGCGACTTCTCGGCGCGCTTGAGCGTCTCCCAGTTGGCCGCGACGTCCTCGGCGCTGGCGACGACCACGTCGCCAAAGACGTGGGGATGGCGGCCGGTCAGCTTGTCGCGGACCCCGTCGGCGATCGTGGCGAGGTTGAACAGTCCCTCCTCGTCGCCGAGCTCGGCGTGAAAGACGATCTGAAAGAGAAGGTCGCCCAGTTCCTCTTCGACGTGGGCGACGGCCTCGAGGTCGCTTCCTTCAGCGCGCACCATCGCCTCGAGCGCGTCGAGGGTCTCGT
>DATIVP010000127.1:0-8423 GCA_035465755.1 Acidimicrobiales bacterium
CTCGCCGCTCGGCCAGTTCGCGACGCGCCTGGCCGCCCCGCGCCTTCGCGCCTGGCACAAGAGCGTGCCCGGCCCGCCCAAGCGATTCGCCCAGGGCATCGGCGCCGTCTTGACGCTGGCGAGCACGATCACCTGGCTCAGCGTCTCCTGGTCCGCCGCGCGCTGGTTCCTCGCGCCGCTGGTCGTGGCCGCGGGACTCGAGGGCTTCGCCGGCTTCTGTCTCGGGTGCGCGGCCTTCGGCTGGCTGATCCGCTTTGGCCTCGTGCCCGAGGCCGTCTGCGCCGAGTGCGGGGACCTCTCGGCGCGCTACGCCGCGGCCGGCTACCCGGTCGGTGACAACTAGGCGACAATCGTGCGCGGGCGCGTCGCGCCCGCGACGGCGATTTCGTAGGCTGTCTCAATGAAGCGTTCTCCTCGTGCGCTGGGACTGGCGGCGCTTGTCGTCTCTCTCGGCGCCACCACGCTGCCGTCGCTCTCGGCGCACGCCCTCGAGCCGCGCGTCGTGGTGGCCACGACGGCGCCCATCCCGCGCGGCGACGTCGTCGTCTCGTCGCCGATGCGCACGACGTTCGACCTCGTGCTCGCCCGAGACAACGCCGCGGCGCTCTCTCACTTTCTCTCCGACCTCTATCGGCCGGGCTCGACGTCGTATCACCACTTCCTCTCCACCGCGGCGTTCGCACGTCGCTTCGGCGCGAGCAGCGAGGAGATCACCCAGCTGCGCCACTACTTCGCGGGCTACGGGCTCTCCGTCGGCGCGGCAAGCAAGGGTCGGGTGATCCTGCACGTCAGTGGATCGACGAGTGACATCGCGCGCGCCTTCGCGACGCCGGTTCTCACCGTGCGACGCAGCGACGGCGTGCTCGCCGCGCAGTTCGCCCGATCGGCCACGCTGCCCTCGAGCGTCGCCAGCCTGGTGACGGGCGTCGCCGGGCTCTCCTCGGTCGTCGCGGCGTCGGTGCCGACACTGCGCGCGAGCGCCAGCACGCGGACGTCCCCGGGCACGTGCCCCTCGGCCGGCAGCTCGACGACGAACGCGCCCAACGCCCTCGGTGGCTACACGCTCCAACAGCAGGCGCAGCTCTATGGTCTCGACCACGCGTGGGCACAGGGCAATACGGGTGTCGGCCAGACCATCGCCATCTACGAGCTGGGGATCTACAACTCGAGCGACGTGAACACCTACGCCTCGTGCTACTCGCTCAAGCCCTCGATCACGTCGGTCGACGTCGACGGCGGCGGCTCCTCCGGCGGCGCCGACGAGGCCACCCTCGACATCGAAGAGGTCGCCGGCCTGGCGCCGGGTGCGGCGATCACCGTCTACGCCGGACCCAACTCGGGCAGCGGGCCGACCGACACCTACGCGCGCATCGCCGACGACAACACCGCCTCGATCGTCACGACCTCGTGGGGCACGTGCGAGGGCGATCCGTCGGGCAGCCCCTCGGCCGAGCAGGCGATCTTCGAGCAGATGGCCGCCCAGGGCCAGACCGTGTTCGCCTCGGCCGGCGACTACGGCTCCTCGGACTGCACCGGGATCACCACCAACGCCCTGGCGGTCGACGATCCGGCGAGCCAACCCTTCGTCACGGGTGTGGGCGGACTCAGCGTCAACTCGATCAGTCCGCTCAGCGAGACGGTCTGGAACAGCGGATCCTCCAGCGGCGGCGCCGGCGGCGGCGGGGTCTCGACCCTGTGGTCGCGCCCGTCCTGGCAGGTCGCGCCGGGGATCACCAGCGCTCAGACGATGCGCCTGGTACCGGACCTCTCGGTGATGGGCGACCCCAACACGGGCTTCATCGAGTACTACTCGGGCAGCTGGGGGTCCATCGGGGGCACGTCCATCGGCTCGCCGTTGATGAGTGCGGTCGCCGCGGTCGCCGCGCAGTCCTGTGACGCGGGCCGCCTCGGCTTTCTCAATCCCACCCTCTACGCGATGGCGAGCACCGGCTACAACGACGTGACCACGGGCTCGAACGACATCTTCGGCGTCGGGGGCTACAGCGCGGGTCCGGGCTATGACATGGCCTCGGGTCTGGGCAGTCCGAATCCCGCCACCTTCCTCGCCGGGCTGTGCCCGCCGACGGCGGCGACCATCACCAGCCACGCGGTCCTCTCGGCGAGTCGCGCGGTCGTAGGCGGCGCCGAGCCCACGCTCACTCTGACGCTCACGACTGCGAGCGGCCTGCCGCTCGCCAACGCGATGCTCGCGGTGTCAGCGACCGTGACCACCGGCTTCGCCCTCATCGACAATGACCAGAGCTCGCGCACCAAGTCGGGCAACGCCAACTACACGGTGACGACCGACGCCAACGGGTCGGTGAGTCTGAGCATCTTTGCGACGAGCCCCGGACCCGTGACCCTCGCGGTCACCTACCAGGGAGGGACGGTCTACTCGACGACGCTGCACTTCACGAGTACCGCGGCGCGTCCCGGCGCACCGTCGTTCTCGGTGGCGCCGCTGGTCGGCGCGTTGCGACTCAGCGTGAAGGCGCCGTCGTCCTCGGTAAAGGTCACCGGCTATCAGTACTCGCTCAACGGAGCGAAGTGGGTCACCTTCGCGGCGACGTCGCGCACGATCACGATCACCCGCCTCGCGCGCGCGAAGACCTACCGCGTCGTGGTGCGCGCGCTCTCGGCCGGCGGCGCGGGACCGGCGTCGAAGCCAACGGTGGTGAAGACGCGATAAGGGTCAACGTGCGCGATTGCGTCGCGATATCGCGCCGCATCCCCGCGTCGCGACGTACACCCCTAGAGTTGAGTGTGCGGTCGGTACGACGCGCGCGATCTGCAGCGAGGTAGCGAGTGTTGAAACGAGTGGTGGTCGCGGCAGTTCTGCTCGTCGGCGTCGCGGTGCCGAGCGTCGTCTCCCAAGCCTCATCGACCACGACCACGACCACGACCAGCGCCACTACCACGTCGAGCCCGCCGACGTCCACGACCACGACTACGACGACCGTGCCGGGAACGAGTTCGCCCAGCACGCGCGCTGGCAGCCTGCCCCTCTATCAATTCGTCGCCTCGGGCAGCGGACAGCTGCCCTGGAGCGCCCAGGCTCTCACCTCATCGATCAACAGCTCGACGATGCTCGGGGGACCACGCGCGGTCACCTCGCCCACCGAGGGCGTGGTCGCCTATCGCACGGCGAGCAATCACGTCGCCCTCTACACCCAGAGCACAACCGGCGCCACCCAGTGGAGCGACCTCACGCCGGGCATCAACGCCGAGGCGCCCGCGGGCGACCCGGTGCCGTTCTTCGATCCCTGGGGCAACGTCGACGTGCTCTACATCACCGCAACCGGCAACCTCGAGCTCCTCACACCCAACGATCCGGTCAGCGCGTTCTGGCTCCACGCCCACCGCGACGTCTCCTGGCGGCCGCTCGTCGCGACCAGCCTCTCGGCGCTGATGGGCGTCAGCGTCGCCACGGGTGTGGCGGGCGTCGCGGTGAGCGGCGCCAGCGCGATCGTCGCGGTGCGCACCGTCGCCAACTCCATCGTCACCATGACGCTCACCTGGGCACCGAGCGACCCGATCCCCGCGGTGTTCTCGCCGCCGACCAACCTGTCGGCCATCACCCACACGGGCGCCGCGACCAGCGATCCCGTGGTGCTCTCGGCCGCTGTGCCGGCGATCGCCACGACCACGAACGCCGGGCACCTCGAGCTCTACGTTCTCAGCCCGACGAGCGGCACGTGGAGCGCCCAGGACCTCTCGCGAGCCACCGGCAGCGCTCGCGTGACCGGCCCCCTCGCGACGACCTCGACGCCCTACAACCTCTACGTCGCGGCCCTGAGCCCGAACGGCAACGTGATCCTCTTTGCGACGCCGCTCATCACCCTGGGGGTGCCGACGACGACCACGACGCTGCCGAACACGACGACGACGGTGGCGACACCCACCTCGACGGCCTCCCCCGCGGCCGCCACCACGACGTCGACCACGACGACCACGACGCTGGCGCCGTCGCCCTGGTCGGTCGTTAACGTGACCTCGTCGACTCCGGGCTCGCCGCCGCTGTCCGGCGCGCTCTTTCTCACCGCCACCACGACCCAGGTGGCGATCGCCGGCGCGGCGGCCAACTGGGGGGACCTCTTCGTTCTAACCAGTCCCAACGGCTACAACAGCTGGACCGACACCGACGTATCGGTGACCGCCGGCAACGCCGCGCGCACCGTGGCGACGTCGGTGACCGGACTCGCCATGCCCACAGGCGTCGAACTCTTCGCCGGCGGCATCAACTCCCCGCCGCCCCAAGGCGTGGGCGTCTACGCGATTCCGAGCGCCAAGTGGACCCAGGCCGTCCTCGACGGCTGGCCGATCCTCAGTGAGACCGGGGGCCTCGGCACGATGGGCTCGCCCTGGGTCGGCTGGACCGGCAGCGCCAGCCTCGCGACGTCGCCGGACTATCTCATGGGCCGCAGCATCTACAACGGCCACAAGCGCGTGACCTGGCTCTCCTACTGGACGGTCAGCGGCCCCTTGAAGGGCGAGACGATCGCCGCGTCGACGTACTACACCCACGGGTTCGCGGCCGGGGCGTGGGTCGCGACCCAGATCGACCAGTACGCGGGGCTGGGCGAGGGCCTCAAGCCCGACTGGGTGATCTTCGACCCCGAGGGGTATCCCGACGCGCACTCGGGCCTCGACGCGCCGGGCGGATCCTCGGCGACGACGATGAGCCTCTACGCCACCTACTGGACGGCGATGCTCTCGGGCTGGGTCAAGGGCATCGCCTCGGTGGACCCCTCTCTCAAGGCCGGCGTCTACGCCTCCCAGTCCGAGTATCGCAACTACAAGCTGGCCAACCAGCCGATGCCGGTCTTCATCGCCCTCGCCTTCGGCGGCGGCGGCCCGATCCCGGTGGCCGGGGCCAGCGGCTCGAACGTGCGCGGCTTCATCGCCTTCAACGGAACCTGCTCGCCGACGAGCGCCCTCGCCGCCCAGGAACAGACCCTGGCCAACCCACCGTGGGGCGGGCAGTTCAACACGCTCCAGTTCAACGCCGGCGTGTACTGTCCGCCCGCCGCGTTCTAGCGTCTCACCCAACGAGACCACCGCACCCCATTAGGGTGACGACGTGGACGACGCCGACGAGACCAGCAAGCCACACGATCTGCGCGAACGGCTCAAGGCCTTCGCCCAGCCCGTCGTCGACTCGCTCGACACCAAGCTTCGCGACCAGGTCGACGAGCGCGTCGACGCGCGCGTCGACGCGACGCTGTCGGCACGCCTCGCGGTGATCGAACGAGCGATCGCCGACCTGGATCGTGCGGTCAAGGCGCTCGAAGCGCGCCTAGGGTGACGGCGGACGCCGACGTAGTTCGCGGTCGCGCCGTATCGCCCAGCGCAGGGTGACGACGACCAGTACGGCGAGGGCCGCCACGAAGATCCCGAAGACCACGAAGAACACGAGGTCACGCTAGGGCGTGTCACAGCACGACGCAACAGTGGAGAGGTGACCTACGCGCCCGCAATGACGATTCTCGATGTCGTGCGCGGTGATCCCCTCTCGCGTCCTCTCTCCGAGGAGAGCGTCGCCCTCGCGTTGCGCACGCGAATCGAGACGTGGGTCACGACGCGAGAGGAGCCGATCATCGTGCGCGCGCCCCGCGCCGAGGGCGCCGCGCTCGCCCAGAGCGCCAGTCGGGTGCGCGGGATCGTGGTCCATGAGCTGGTGCGACTCGCCGCCGCCGGATACGACTGGCGCAATCCCGCCGTCGACGCCCTGAACGCGTGGCGCGCCAACGGCCCCCGCGAACTCGTCGAGGACCTGGCGCGCTTCGACGCCGACGAGCGGGCCGCGCTGCGCGCTGACCTCGAGGCGCACGCCGTTGTCCTGCGGCGCACCCTGGGCAGTCTCCCGCCCAGCTGGATGCCGCGCAGCGCGGTGCGCGCGCGAGTCGCGCTGGCCGGCGGGCGCCTCACCCTCGTCGACGTGGTCGACCTGATGGCGGGCATCGTGGGGTCGCGCGCGTCGGTCGCACTCGTCGACGTGACGAGCTCGCCGCTCGGCGCCGACGCCGAGGACCGCGTCGCCTACCACGCCCTCGTCCAGACCCTTCGCACCTCGCGGGTGCCACTGGCCAGCGCCATGGTCTCCACCGCCACCGGCGACGTGCTCTCTCGCGAGGTGGACGACGACGTGCTCGAGCGCGCGGCCGGCTACGTGCAACGTTGCATCGAGGCGACGTGAGCGCTCTCACGTCGGCCCCGCTGCACGGCGCGCGCTTTCACGCGCTGCTCACCGACGCGCCCGCGCTCGCGCCGTCGCTCGACGACGAACAGCGTCGCGCACTGGCCGATCGCGTCCGCTCGCTCGCCGGCTCCGAACCCCGGCGCCTCGACGCCTGGAGCGTCGAGCGCGTCGAGGCGCCGCGGAGCTTTCGCTGGAGCGCGATGAACGCCCGGCGCACCCTGGGCAACGCGGCGCTGCGACGCGTCGCGAGCCAACACTCGTCCAGCGTCCTCGAGGCCGTCACCGACGTCGTCACCGACCGGCTGCTCGCCGCGGCCGCCGGCTTCGCGCGACCCGGCTCACTCGGTCACTGGCTCGCCCAGCTCGACGACCCGGCGCGCGCGATCGTCGTCGCCGAGGCCACCAACTGGGCGACGACCCTGGTCGAGCTCTCCCACGACCTCGACGTCGCCTGGCGACCCGCCGCCAGCGACGCCTACTACGCGCTCGCCGGTGCGCGGGTCACGCTGCGCGCCCAGCGAGAGTTCCTCATCGACGGATCGACACGCATCGTCGTGCGCGTGCGCAGCGGATCCCCCGGTCGTAGCGCCGGCGCGGGGCTGCGCGCCGAGCTCGCCGTCGAGACGCTGGCCCATCCCCACGGCGACGCGCCGGGGCGCTACGTGGGGATATGGCCCGACGCGGGGCTCGCCCTGGCGGTCGAGGGCACCCTCGAGGACGTGCGCACCGGGGCCCGCCACCTCTTGCGCGCGGCCCGGCGAGCGAGCGCTGACGGCCTGTCGCGAGCGGCGTAGGGGGCGCAGTCCGCCAGCCATTAGCGTGGTTCAGTCATGACTCTACGTTCCTCACTGCGCAACATCGCCATCATCGCCCACGTCGACCACGGAAAGACCACGCTGGTTGACGCCATGCTGCGCCAGACCGGGTCCTTCACCGACCACGAGGAGCTGACCGAGCGGGTCATGGACTCCGGTGACCTGGAGCGCGAGAAGGGCATCACGATCCTCGCCAAGAACACCGCGGTCAAGTGGCGCGACCTCACGATCAACATCATCGACACCCCCGGACACGCCGACTTCGGCGGCGAGGTCGAGCGGGGCCTGGCCATGGTCGACGCCGTGATCCTGCTGGTCGACGCCGCCGAGGGGCCCCTGCCCCAGACTCGCTTCGTGCTGCGCAAGACGCTCGAGAAGCGCCTGCCCGTCGTTCTCCTGATCAACAAGGTCGACCGGCCCGACGCGCGCGTGGCCGAGGTCGTCCACGAGGTCGAGAGCCTCTTCCTCGACCTCGACGCCGACGAGCACCAGATCGAGTTCCCCATCCTCTACGCCAGCGCGCGCCAGGGCTGGGCCTCGAAGGACGCCGCCGACACCGGGGGCGACCTGACCCCGCTCTTTCAGACGATCGCCGACTACGTGCCCGCGCCGGAATACGAAGAGGGCCACGGCCTCCAGGCCCTGGTCTGCAACCTCGACGCCTCGCCCTACCTCGGGCGCCTCGCGCTGTGTCGCGTGGTCAACGGCACGCTCGAGCGCGGTCAGCGCGTCGCCTGGTGCCGCATCGACGGCACCATCCAGCACGCCAAGATCACCGAGCTGTTCATCACCGAGGCACTCGAACGCGTGCCGGCCCAGAGCGCGGGGCCCGGGGACATCGTGGCGGTGGCTGGTTTCGACGAGATCACCATCGGCGAGACCCTGGCCGACCCCGACGACCCCATCGCCCTCGAGCCCCTCCACGTCGACGAGCCGAGCCTGTCGATGACGATTGGCATCAACACCTCGCCGCTCGCCGGCAGCGAGGGCAAGCTGCTGACCGCGCGCATGGTCAAGGACCGCCTCGACAAGGAGCTCGTCGGCAACGTCTCGCTTCGCGTGCTGCCCACCGAGCGCCCCGACGCCTGGGAGGTCCAGGGCCGCGGCGAGCTCCAGTTGGCGGTCCTGATCGAGACGATGCGCCGCGAAGGCTTCGAACTGACCATCGGCAAGCCCCAGGTCGTCACCAAGATCGTCGACGGGCACGTCCACGAGCCGGTCGAGCACGTCACGATCGACGCGCCCGAGGAGTTCGTTGGCGCGGTCACCACCCTGCTCGCCACGCGCAAGGGGACCCTCGTCGACATGGTGAATCACGGCACCGGCTGGGTGCGCCTCGAATGGCGCATCCCGGCGCGCGGCCTCGTGGGCATCCGCACCGACTTCATGACCGAGACCCGCGGCGCGGG
>DATIVP010000128.1:0-5051 GCA_035465755.1 Acidimicrobiales bacterium
CGACGGCTCTCGGCGGCCACGACGCGATAGGTGGGCTGCTTCTTCTTACCCATGCGTACCAGACGTAGTTTTACAGCCACGAAACAGTCCTTCCAAGCGTTCGTCCCCTCGTGGGACGCGGTGTTGTACCCGAGCGTTTGAGTTTAGCGCTGTTTAGGAGGGGTGACCCGCCCGCCCTTCTTCTTCTTGTTTTTGGGCCCGCTCGGGGTCGCGGCGCGAAGGCCCGCTCCGAGCGACTCGAATCCCGCGGGCAGCTCGCGCCCTCGATCGGCCCTTGCTGCCATCTGCGCGGCCCGGCCCAGCTTGCCCGGCAGGTTGGGCATGCCCCCGCCGGCCATCTGGCGCATCATCTTCTTCATCTCCCCGAACTGCTTGAGCAGTTGGTTGACGGCGTTGACCGTGGTACCCGAACCGGCCGCGATGCGCGTGCGCCGTGACGCGTCCAGCAGGTTCGGATCGCGGCGCTCGCGCGGGGTCATCGACTGGATGATCGCCTCGATCTTGTTGAGCTCGCGCTCGTCGACGTTGGAGGCCGCGTTACGCATCTCCTTGGTGACCCCGGGCATGAGCTTCATCAGGCCGCCGAAGGAGCCCATCTTGCGCACCTGGTTCAGTTGGGCGAGGAAGTCGTCCAGGGTGAACTGGCCGCTCATGAGTCGACTCGCCGAACTGGCGACCACGTCGGCGTCCATGGTCGCCTCGGCGCGCTCGATCAGCGAGAGGGCGTCGCCCATGCCGAGGATCCGCGAGGCGATGCGATCGGGGTGGAAGAGCTCGAAGTCCCCGACCTTCTCGCCCGTCGAGGCGAAGACGACGGGACGGCCCACGACGCCGCGCGCCGAGAGCACCGCGCCGCCACGGGCGTCGTAGTCGAGCTTGGTCACGATGAGTCCCGACAGCGAGAGCGCGTCGTGGAATGCGCGCGCCGTGTGGACGGCGTCCTGGCCCGTCACGGCGTCGATCACGAGGAAGGTGTAGTGCGGGCTCGTCGCGTCGCTGATCGCGCGCACCTCGGCCATCAGGGCCTCGTCCAGCGCCAGGCGACCCGCGGTGTCGAGGATCACGACGTCGCGCCCCAGGCGCCGGGCGCGCTCGACGCCCTCGCGCGCGACCGCGACCGGATCACTCGGCTCGCTGAAGACGTCCACGCCAATGGAGGCGCCGAGCACCCGCAGCTGCTCGACCGCGGCCGGGCGCTGCAGGTCGGCGGCCACCAGGTAGGGCTGGCGGCCCTGCTGCTTGAACCACTGGGCCAGCTTGGCCGCGGCGGTCGTCTTGCCCGCGCCCTGGAGTCCCGCGAGCAACACGACCGTCGGCGGGCGCGAGGAGTAGGTGACCTTGAGCGGCGACGCGCCGAGCACCTCGATGAGCTGCTCGTGGACGGCCTTGATGACCTGCTGGCCCGGCGAGAGGCTCGTGGCCAGGGCGACGCCGGCCAGGCGCGTGCGCACGGCCTCGAGGAACGCGCGCACGACGGAGAGCTCGACGTCGGCCTCGAGGAGGGCGGTGCGCACCTCCTCGAGCGCGGCGTTGAGGTCGGCGTCAGAGAGCCGCCCGCGCGAGCGCAGCGACGCTCCGAGGCGTTCCAGGCGGTCCGAGAGGGCGTCAAACATCGTTCTAGAAGGCTACTGTCACGTCGCCAGGAGCGAGTCGACGAAGGCCTCGGGCTCGAAGACGCGCAGATCCTCGACCCGCTCACCCACCCCGACGTACTTCACGGGAATGCCCAGCTCGCGCTCGATCGCCACGACGATGCCCCCACGGGCCGTGCCGTCGAGCTTGGTCAAGACGATGCCCGTGACCTCGGCCGCGGCCAGGAACTCACGAGCCTGGCTGAGGGCGTTCTGGCCCGTGGTGGCGTCGAGCACCAACAGGGTCTCGACCACCTGGCCGGGCTCGCGGTCGGCGACGCGACGGACCTTGCGCAACTCATCGAGGAGGTTCGTGTTGTTCGCGCGTCGACCCGCGGTGTCGGCCAGGACGATGTCGGCCTGTCGCGCGGCGGCCCGCCCGAGCGCGTCGTGAATGACCGAGCCCGGATCCGCCCCCTCGGCCGCGCGAACGATGTCGGCGTCGGCGCGCTCGGCCCACTGGGCGAGCTGGTCGGCCGCCGCGGCGCGAAACGTGTCGCCGGCCGCGAGCACCACGCGACGTCCTTGGTCAGCGTGGAGCTGAGCCAACTTGCCGATCGTCGTTGTCTTGCCCACGCCGTTCACCCCAACGAAGAGCCACACCGGCACGCGACCGGGATCGGCCACCAGGCGAACCGCTCGGTCGCGATCGAGGAATCCGAGCAGCACGCGGCGCACTTCCCCGGCGACGCCCAGGGGAATTCCGGCGTCGAGTTCGTCCAGCACCGCCGTGGTCGTGGCGACGCCGATGTCGCTGCGCAGCAACACCTCCTCGACGACCTCGCGCTGCTCGCTCGATAGCGCGTCGCCCGTGATCGAGCGCAGGCGATCGAAGACGCCGCGCGAGGTGGCGAGTCGCTGGCGCAGCGAGCCCGGTTCCTCCAGCGAAGGACGCGGCGCTTCCGCCTCGACCAGCACCTCGGGCAGGGGCGCCACGGGCGCGGCCAGCTGGGGCCGGCGCGTGCGCGAACGAAGGACGGCGATCGCGACCAGGGCGACCAGCACAACGGCGACGACGATGACGACGGTGGTCACGCGCTCACCTCGCGCTTGACGCGCTGGCTGACGACCTTGGAGGATGCCCCCGGAACCATCGTCACGCCATAGAGCGCGTCGGCGGCCTCCATCGTGCGCTTCTGGTGGGTCACGATGAGGAGTTGGGCCTCGTCGCGGAACTCGTCGACCAGGCTGAGGAAGCGCTGGAGGTTCACGTCGTCGAGTGCGGCTTCGACCTCGTCCATCATGTAGAAGGGCGACGGCCGCGAGCGAAAGACCGCGAAGAGGAACGCCAGCGCGGCCATCGAGCGCTCGCCACCGGAGAGCAGCGACAGTCGGCGCATGTTGCGTCCCATCGGGCGCACCTCGATCTCGACCCCCGTGTTGAGGGGGTCGTCGGGCTGACTGAGCAGGAGCCGGCCCTGCCCACCGGGAAAGAGCATGCCGATCAAGTTGGCGAAGTGCTCGTTGACGTCGGCGACCGCGCTCGAGAACGACGTCATGATCTGTTCGTCGAGCTCGCGAACGGCCTCTTGGAGCTCACGGCGCGCGTGGCGCACGTCGCTGACCTGAGCGTCGAGCTCCTGGTAGCGCTCCTCGAGGGCCACGAGCTCTTCGAGGGCGAGCGGGTTGATCGGTCCGAGCGAGGTGATGCGCGCCTCGAGCTCGCCCACGCGCGCCTCGAGCGTCGTGCCCTCGGCCAGCTCGACCGCGGGTGCCGGTCCGAGGTCGCCGACCTCGACTCCGAGATCGTGGCGAACGGCCTCGTGCAGGTTGGCGATCATCACGACCAGCTCGGCGCGTTCGATCTCGCCGCGGCGTTCGGCCTCGGCGAACTCCGAGAGGCTGGCCTCGGTGGCCTGGCGCTCGGCGCGCACGCTCTCGAGGCGCTCGGCGCTGGCGCGCGTGGCCTCGAGCTGCTCACGATACGAAGAGTCCATGGCCTCCTGGGACATGCGCACGTCCTCGAGGGCTCGTTCGACGAGCTCGCCCAGTCGACCCAGCGCACCGAGGTCGAATTCGAGGGCTTCGCGTCGCGCGGCCGCCTCGTCGCGCTCACGGGCGTGACCGGCCAGTCGCGCCTCGATCTCGCGGCGGCGCTGCTCGAAGAGGCCCCGGCGCTCGCTGGCGCGGGCCTCGCGTCGTGACACCTCCAGGGCGCTCGCCTCGAACTCACGGCGACTCTGGGCGAGCACGCTCGAGGCTTCCTCGCGCTCGGCGCGACGCGCGAGCGCGGACTCCCGACGCAGCGACAGTGCCTCGCGTTGGACGTCGGCCTCGACGAGTTCGTCTTCGAGTGACGTGCGCTGGGTGCTCGCGACGTCGAACTCGTACTCGAGTGTGACGAGGGCCGCGGCGATCTGGGTTGCCTCCCGCTCGAGACGCTCGGCGTCGGCCCGTGCGCCGGCGAGGGCCGACTGGGCGCGTGAAAGGGCGGCCGTGGCCGAGCCCAGGCGGGCTCGTGCCAGGTCGAGGGCGGCCAGGGCGTCGGCGCGGGCCTCGCGACGAGGTGCGACGAGGTCGGCGGCCTCGAGGGCGGCGCGTTCGGCGTCGTCGACCGTCGAGCGGGTGACGAGGGCACGCCCTGACGCCACGCGCCAACCCGAGGCAGCGAAGCGATCGCCGTCGCGCGTCACGATGACGAGGTCCGGATGGGCGACCGCCGTCTCGATCCCCGCGTCGAAGCCCTCGGCGACGAAGGCGCGCGCGAACAGGGTGTCGAGCACGTGACTGACGCCCTCGGGCGCGTCACGTCGCGCGCTGACCAGCGAGCGCAGCGCGGTGCAGCCCGACGGAGGGCTCGGGTGGGCGACCGGCGCGTCACCCGCCGCGAGGATCAGACCCGCTCCCCCCTCGCGACGCAGCGTCTCGAGCGCGGCGCGCGCCGAAGTTCGTCCGTCGACGACGACCGCGCCGAGGGAGGCCCCGGCGGCGGACTCCACCGCTCGCTCCCAGCCCGCTTCGACGTCGATCAGGTCCAAGAAGGGCCCGAGCACTCCGGCGAGGTCGGCGACCAACGCGCGCCCGCCGGCCCCGGAGAGTTCGTCCAGGGCGCGCGCGAGCGCCTCGGCGCGCGCTTGGGTGCGGGCGGCGAGCTCGGACGCCTCCGACAGCGCCGCGTCCGCTCGCGTACGCGCGTCCTCGGTGATCTCGACGTCGCGCGACGCCTCGGCGAGTTCGGCCTCGGCCTCGGTGACGGCGTGCGCGGCGTCGGCGAGGGTCTCGATGATCGCCTCGCGGCCGGCCGCGATCTCCTCGGCGCGCGCCTGGGCGCTCGCCAGGCGAACTGAGGCCTTGTCCTGGGCGTCGCGCAGGTTCGCCACCGAGCGCATCAGTGTCGCGCGACGCTCTTCGAGCGCGGCGAACGTGGCCTCGTCGGCCTCGTCGGAGTCAGCCCCGTAGGTCGCGGCGAAGTCGGCCTCG
>DATIVP010000129.1:0-9027 GCA_035465755.1 Acidimicrobiales bacterium
GAATGGGCACCAAAGGATGAGCATGGATAAGCGGGTAGTCATCGCCGACGACGAGTCGATCATTCGACTCGACCTGAAGGAGATCCTCGAAAGCGACGGCTACGTCGTCGTGGGCGAGGCCGCGCGCGGCGACGACGCGCTGGCGATGATCCGCGAGCACCGTCCCGACCTGGCGCTGCTTGACATCAAGATGCCCGGCCTCGACGGCATCGAGGTCGCCCGCGAGGTGAAGGACTCGGGCACGATGGTGGTGCTGCTGACCGCGTTCAGCCAGCGCTCGCTGATTGAGAGCGCGCGCGACGCCGGGGTGGTGGCCTACCTCGTCAAGCCGTTTCGCTCGAGTGAGATCCTGCCCAAGCTCGCGGCGCTGCTGAACCCCCATGACGACGAGGCCGCCGACGACACCCACGTGGTCGAAGACAAGATCGAGACCCGCGAGCTGGTCGCGCGCGCCAAGGAGAAGCTGATGGCCGAGCGCGGACTCGACGAGCCGGCGGCCTTCGAGGCGATCCAGCAGTCGGCGATGCGTGGGCGGGTGCGCATGCGCGACGTGGCCCAGCAGATCCTCAAGGGCGAATTTGTCGGCTGACTCGTCGACGCGCCCGCTGCTCGTCCTGGACGGGATGTCGCTGGCCTTTCGGGCGTTCTTCGCGCTCTCGAGTGAGATCGCCACGTCCGAAGGGCTGGTCACCAACGCCCTGCACGGATTCGCCGCCATGCTGCACTCACTGATCCGCACCCAGAATCCGCGCGGCGTGGCGGTCGCCTTCGACCTGCCGGGCGGGACCTTTCGCGACGCGATGAGCGAGGACTACAAGGGGGGCCGCGCGGCGACGCCACCCGAGCTCGAACCCCAGTTCGACTTCATCCGCCACATGTGCGACGCCCTGCACATCCCGGTTCTCGGCGTGCCCGGCTTCGAAGCCGACGACGTCCTGGCCACCCTCGCGACCTGGGGGCGCGACCAGCAAATTCCCGTCACCGTGGTCACGGGTGACCGTGACACCTTCCAACTCGTCGAGGACCCCTATGTCAAGGTCCTCTACAACCGCCGCGGCGTCTCGGACTACTCGCTCTACGACGAGGCCGGCATCGTCGAGCGCTGCGGCATCGAACCCGCGCGCTACCCCCTGCTGGCCGCCCTGCGCGGCGACGCGTCGGACAACCTGCCCGGGGTGCCCGGGGTGGGCGAGAAGACGGCGGCCAAGCTCTTCAGCCAGTACCGCGACTTCGACGACCTCTACCAGCACCTCGCCGAGCTGACGCCCAAGCTGCGCGAGAACCTCGCGGCCTACGAGCAGCGCGCGCGCACCAACGCCACGGTGATGCAGCTCGTGCGCGACGTGCCGCTGGACTTCACCCTCGAGGACGTGCACCTGGGTGGGTGGCGCCGCGACGAGGTGCTCGCCTTCTTCGACCGCTTCGAGATGAACTCGATGCGCGCGCGCTTTGACAAGCTCATGACCGACGGCCTGCTCGGCGCGGGCGCCGACGCGCCGAGTCCGGGTCCGGGACCCGCGCCGCTCGCCCAGGCGGCGGTTCCCTACGCGCGCCGCGAGGACTTCGCGGCCGTGATCGCGGCGTCACACACCCTGGTGGTCGCGCGCGCCGGCGAGCGCGTCGCGGTTCTCGATCCCCGGGCCCACGCGGTGAGCGTGGGCGAGCTCTCCGAGTTCTTCGCCCACGTGGGTCCGCGACCGCTGTCGGGACACGACGTCAAGGAGTTCTATCGCCTGGGCGAGGAGCGCGGCGTTGAGATCGCCGGGCCCGGCGACGACTCGTCGATCATGGCCTACCTGCTCGATTCGGTCAGCGGGCACTACGAGCTGGGCGACGTGGTGACGCGCTACCTCGGCGAGAGCGTGTCCGCCCCGACGCTCTTTGACGCGGCCGGCGACGACGCGCTGGTCGCCGACGTGGAGAGGGTTGAACGCCTGCTCGACCTGCTCGCGGGTGAGATCACGACCTGGGAGCTCGACTACGTCTACCGCGAGGTGGAGCTACCCCTGGTGGCGGTGCTCGGGCGCATGGAGGCGCGCGGGATCCGCGTCGACGCGCAGCTGCTGCGAACGATCGCCGCCGAGTTTGCCGACGAGGCCCAGCGCCTCGATCGCGAGATCCAAGACCTCGCGGGTCACGACTTCAAGGTGAACTCGCCCGCCCAGTTGCAGGTCGTGCTCTTTGACGAGCTGGGCCTGCCGCCAACCAAGAAGATCAAGAGCGGCTTCTCGACCGACGCCGCGAGCCTCGAAGCGATCGAGGGGGCGCACCCGATCGTGGCGAAGATCCTGCGATACCGCGAGGTGGAGAAGCTGCGCAGCACCTACGGGGCGCCCCTCATCGACGCCGTGGCCCCCGACGGGCGCATCCACGCGACCTTCCAACAGACCGTCGCGCGCACCGGGCGCCTCTCGTCAGACAGCCCCAACCTGCACAACATCCCCGTGCGCGGCACCGAGGGCCGGCGACTGCGCTACGCGTTCTTGCCGAGCGAGGGCTGGTTGCTCGCGGTGGCGGACTACAACCAGATCGAGCTGCGCATCCTCGCGCACCTCTCCCAAGACGCCGGGCTGCTCGCGGCCTTCGCCAGCGGCGAGGACGTGCACCGCTCAATCGCGGCCATTGTCTTTGGCGTGGACCCCGAGGCGGTGACCCACGCCCAGCGCGAGCAGGCCAAGGCCGTCTCCTACGGGCTCGCCTACGGCATGGAGGCCTTCGGGCTCAGCCGACGCCTGGGCATCGAGGTCCCCGCGGCGCGCGCGATCATGGACCAGTACTTCGGGGGCTTTCCCAGCCTCAAGCGCTACATGGACGACACGGTCAAGGAGATCCGCGCCCGGGGCTACTCGCGCACCGAGTTCGGCCGGATCCGACCCTTCCCGGACCTGGCGACGGCCGTCGGTCCCCAGCGCCAAGCGGCCGAGCGCCAGGCGATGAACGCCGGGATCCAGGGCCTGGCCGCCGACGTCTTTAAGTCCGCGCTCGTGCGACTGGACCGCGAGCTGCGCGAGCGATCCCTGGCGGCGCGCCTCATCCTCCAGGTCCACGACGAGGTGCTCGTCGAGGCGCCCCCCGAGGAGAAGGGGCCGGTCAGTGAGATCATCGTCGACGCGCTGACCCACGCGGCGAGACTCTCGGTGCCGCTCGCGACGTCGCTCGCCTGGGGCGAAAACTGGGCTGCGGCCAAGGGCTAGGGCCCTGCTAGGCTGTCCACCCTGGGCTGACACCGGTAGCCCAGCCCCTGTTGCCTAGCGGACCCCGGTGTGGTCGGTAGTGGATTTACGAGTTATGTCGGACGGCACCAGCCTCCTCTCCTCCCAGCAAATGGGCACCTTTGACGCCGAGGGCAACTACGTTCCCCGCGTCATCACCGAAGACAACCTGGTCGGCACGGACCTGGCCGCCCTGGTCGGCAACAGCGTCCTCGAGTTCGACGACGGCGACCTGGTGGTCGGCACGGTCGTCAAGATCGACCACGACGAAGTCCTCCTCGACATCGGATTCAAGTCCGAGGGCGTGATCCCGGCTCGCGAGCTCTCGATCCGCAACGACGCCGACCCCTCCGAGATCGTCTCGCTGGGCGAGCGCGTCGAGTGCCTCGTTCTCCAGAAGGAGGACAAGGAAGGCCGCCTCATCCTCTCCAAGAAGCGCGCCCAGTACGAGAAGGCCTGGGCGACCATCGAGGAACTGAAGGCCCGCGACGAGGTCGTCAAGGGCGTCGTCATCGAGGTCGTCAAGGGTGGACTCATCGTCGACATCGGACTTCGCGGCTTCCTGCCCGCCTCGCTGGTCGAGCTGCGCCGCGTGCGCGAGCTCCAGCCCTACATCGGCAAGACCGTCGAGGCCAAGATCATCGAGCTCGACCGCAACCGCAACAACGTCGTGCTTTCGCGCCGCGCGTGGCTCGAGGAGACTCAGAAGGAGCAGCGCGGCGACTTCCTCAACAACCTGAAGCCCGGCGAGCGCCGTCACGGCGTCATCTCCTCGGTCGTGAACTTCGGTGCCTTCGTGGACCTGGGCGGCATGGACGGCCTGATCCACGTCTCCGAGCTCAGCTGGAAGCACATCGACCACCCGAGCCAGGTCGTCACCGTCGGTGACGAGGTCGACGTCGAGGTCCTCGACGTGGACTTCGCCAAGGAGCGCATCTCCCTGTCGCTCAAGGCCACCCAGTCCGACCCGTGGCAGGTCTTCGCCGACAGCCACGCCGTCGACCAGCTGGTCTATGGCCGCGTGACCAAGCTCGTGCCCTTCGGCGCCTTCGTCCAGGTGGGCGAGGGGATCGAGGGCCTGGTGCACATCTCGGAGATGGCCGCGCACCACGTCGAGTCGCCCGACCAGGTGGTCAGCGCCGGCGAGGAGCTCTGGGTCAAGATCATCGAGCTCGACACCGCACGTCGTCGCATCTCGCTGTCCATCAAGCAGGCCGCCGAGGGTGGCGAGGTCTCCGAGGAGTACCGCGAAGCCTTCGGCAGCCACGCCTACGACACCGAGGGCAACTACATCGGTGGCCTCGAGTACGGCGAGTTCACGCCCGAGACCGAGGCGCAGGCGGCCTGGGCCGAGTACGCGACCGAGGTCGCGCCGAAGGCCGAGGGCTCTGACGAGACCTCCGACGAGGGCACCGAGACCGCCGACGCGTAGTCGCGTCGCGGGATCCGCGACCGCGACGACAGCTCGGTGGTGAGTTACGCGCGCGCGCTCGCGTGCGCGTCCCACCAGTCGAGCACGCGCGCGCCGTAGAGGGTGAGCCACTTCGAGGGCTCACCCGGGGACACGTCGAGAGCGAACCACTCGCGCCCGGCGTGGTGGGCGCCTTGGATCCAGTAGCCGTCCGCGTGGCGCGCGGCGCGCACGAGTGCGACGGCGTCGCCAAGTCGCTCGTCGGGTGACGTCTCGTCGTGCAGGCTCGCCGCGCGGAAGTAGTCGAGCGCCCGCAGGGCGCTGTAGAACCAGCGAAACGGGTAGGCGAACTCGCCGACCCAGGGTCCGACCAGCTCTCCCGTGGCGAGACTGCGCAGCAGGCGACGTTCGAGCAGGTACCTCTCGCCGGCGCGACGTAGCGATCGGCGCGCGCTCTCAGGACTGGCGATCTCGTAGTAGAGGAGTCCCTCGAGGACGTTGAGGGTCGAGTGAAAGGACGAGCGGACTGAGCCGTTCACCCACTCGCAGTTCCAGCCGCCGTCGTCGAGCTGGTGCTCGGCGAACCACGCCACGAGGTCGCTCACCTCGGCGCCGAGCCAGACCCCGTTGGCCAGGGTGAAAGCATTGATGCAGCAGTCCACCTCGCCCGCCCAGTAGGGCAGGTCGTTGTACTCCCAGCGGCTGTGGCGCGCGAGCAGTTCGGCCGTGCCGGCCAGGGCGTCGGCGTCGAGGCCCCAGGCGCGCAGGGTGTTGAGCGACCAGGTGGTGGCCGTCCAGGGTTGGCCCTCGGCCTCGGCCTCGGGTCCGTCGAAGTCGAAGTCGGACGGGAAGTACGCGCCGCCGGCCCACTGTCCGTCAGCACCCTGGAGGGCGAGCAGGCGCGCGCCCATTCCCTCGGTGGCCACGCTCGCGCGCGTCGCCTCCCACACGCTCGGCGCGGCACCGACGATGTCGCGCTCGACCTGCCAGCGAAGGGCCGGGTCGCTCTCGAGGAGCCACGAGGTGAGGGATGCGACCTTCGCCATCACCGGCGACGATATCGCGACAGCGCCCGCGGCGAAGGGCACGCGGAGACGCTGGTCAAAGCCGGTAGCCCAGGCGGGTGAGCAGGTCGTTGAGCTGGGCGACGAAGTGCCACCCACCGCTCGTCACCGGGTTGAGCGCGCTGTGAAGGTGGCCGGCGCGGGCCTGGGCGGCGAGCACCCGTGCGACCATCGTGGCGCGGCCGAGGCGGTCCTCGTCGGCCGCCCACGCGGCGATGAGCCCCACGCTGTCGGCGTAGTGCGACGACGACGTCGACGTGAAGGCCCGCCACCAGCGCTGGGCGTCGCGCGCCACGACTGATGGGTAGTCGCCCGTCACGTCGACGAAGTGCTGGGCGCGAAAGGCGAGGATCTTCACCGGTAGCCCCGAGGCGGCGTAGTCGGTGAAGGCGTAGGCGAAGGAGTCGTCCGCGGTGACAAAGACGAGCGGTCCGCGTGAGAGGCGCTCGAGGCGCGCCGAGGGATCGCCCAGGGTGAGCTCTTTGGCGACGAAGGTGCCCTCGGGCGACTCGGTGAAGACCTGATCGATGAAGCAGCAGTGCGCCCCGCCGCTGTAGAGGCTGACGACGACGTCCGGACGCGTTCCCCCGAGGTTCACGACGCGAAGGACCGGTCCCACGGGCGCGGGCCAGCAGAGGCGTCCGCACATGGGCGATGACACGCTCTCATGCAATCCAGCGGTGCCGTGGCGCGTGATGGTGAGAGTCAGGTCGCTCGCCTGGGTGACGGGGCCCCGATAGGTGAGCGTGGCGTAGGTGCCCTGTGCCGAGGACGACAGGGAACCGGCGCGGGCGGGCACCGCCGTGGCGAGCGTGAGGACGAGGGCGCCGGCGACGACGCGCGATGAACGAGAGAGCACGGTCCAGTATGGACGACGCGCGCCGCTACTGGACGTCCACCAAGGGGAAGTGGCAGGCCACCTGGTGACCGGCCGCGACGTCGCGCATCAGCGGCACCTCGGTGGCGCACTTGTCCTGGGCGAAAGGGCAGCGGGTGCGGAAACGGCATCCGCTCGGGGGGTTGAGCGGCGAGGGGGGCTCGCCCTCGAGCACGTCAGAACGCGCGGGGGCGTCGGGGTCGGCCTCGAGGGCCGCGCCCAAGAGGAAACGGGTGTAGGGGTGCGCGGGAGCGTCGTAGAGGACGTCGGCCGGCCCGATCTCGCAGATGATGCCCAGATACATCACCGCCACGCGGTCGCTGACGTTCTTCACCACGGCCAGGTCGTGGGCGATGAAGAGCAAGGTGAGCCCGTACTCGGCCTTGAGGTCCTCGAGCAGGTTGAGGATCTGGGCCTGGACCGAGACGTCGAGGGCCGAGACCATCTCGTCGCAGATCAGCATCTTGGGTCGCATGGCCAACGAGCGCGCGATGGAGATCCGCTGGCACTGGCCGCCGGAGAACTGGCGTGCGTAACGGTTCCCGTAGACGACCGGGTCGATGCCGACCTTGGCCAGCAGGTCACTCACCAGCGCATCGCGCTCGGCGCCCGCGGCGCTCTGCCAGCAGTCGAGGGGCTCGGCCACGATGTCCTTGACGCGCCGTCGAGGGTTGAGCGAGCTGATGGGGTCCTGAAAGATCATCTGCATGCGCGTGCGCAGCCGGCGCAGGGTTCGTCCGCGCGCGCCCGTGATCTCGGCGCCGTCGAGGGTGACCGATCCGGACGTGGGCTCGACGATCTTCATGATGGCCTTGCCGGTGGTGGACTTGCCGCATCCCGACTCGCCCACGAGTCCGAGAGTCTCGCCTTCGTAGACGTCGAAGCTGACCCCGGCAACGGCACTGACGCGATGGGCGCCCTTGCCGAAAGTGACGGTGAGATCGCGCACCGAGAGCAGGACGTCGGTCATCGGGACTCCTCGGTTAGCGGGTTCCAGCAGGCGTAGGTGTGACCGGCCGCGTCGGGGGCACTGAGCGGGGGCCGTTCGAGGTGGCAGCGCTCGCTCGCGTACGCGCAGCGCGGCGCGAAGGCGCAGCCCTCGCCCAGGGTCAGCAGGTTCGGGGGACGCCCGGGGATGGCGATGAGACGCGTGTGCGAGGGATTGGCGACGCGCGGCGAGCTCTCGAGGAGAGCGCGGGTGTAGGGCATGCGGTGGCGCGCAAAGACGTCGCGCGTCGCGCCGAACTCGACGATGCGCCCGGCGTACATGACGGCCAGGTGAGAAGTCCGCGTGGCCACGACGCCCAGGTCGTGGGTGATCAGGACGACCGACATGTGCAGCTGGTCCTTCAGGTCGTCGAGCAGATTGAGGATCTGGGCCTGGATGGTCACGTCGAGACCCGTCGTCGGCTCGTCGGCGAGGAGGAGCTTGGGGGTGCAGGCGAGCGCCGCCGCGATCACGACGCGCTGGCGCATGCCGCCCGAGAGTTGCCCGGGATAGGCGTCGTAGCGCTGGGCCGGCGAAGGGATGCCCACCATCTCGAGCAGCTCGATCGCGCGGGCCTTGGCCGCGGGGCGCGACATCCCCAGGCGCACCCGCAACGTCTCGTCGATCTGCTTGCCCACGCGCATCACCGGGTTGAGGGCAGTCATCGGGTCCTGGAAGATCATCGCGACCTCGGTCGACCAGAGGCGGCGCAGCTCGGCCTCACTGGCGCCGACCGTCTCGGTGCCGTTGAGGCGCACCGAGCCCGTGGTGGTGACCCGCGCGCGCGGCTGGAGCCCCATGATCGACCTCGCGAGCACGGTCTTGCCCGACCCCGACTCGCCGACGATGCCCAGGGTCTCGTTGGGGCCCACCGTGAACGACACGCCGCCCACCGCGGGCAGGGGGCCGCCGGCGGTCTCGAAGGTGACCGCGAGGTCGCGCACCTCGAGCAGGGGGGCGTCACTCACAGCTTCACCTCCGTCACGTCGAAGTGGCTGCGCAGGCGATCGCCGATGAAGTTGAGACAGAGCAGGAAGAGGCACAGCGCCAGGGAGGGGAACAGCACGAGCCAGGGGTTCTGGCTCATCACCGTGCGGCTCTCGTTGATCATGTTGCCCCACGAGGGAGTCGGCGGATTGACCGAGAGGCCGAGGAAGGCGAGCGCGCCCTCGAGGGTGACGACGGTGGCGATGCCGATCAGCAGGAACGAGACGCCTATGGGCGCGATGTTGGGCAGGAGTTCCTTCACCAGGATTCGCCGGTCGGTCGCGCCCTGGACTTTGGCGGCGATCACGTAGTCCTTGGTGGCAATCGCCATGGTGGCGGTGCGGATCACGCGATAGACCAGCGGCACCGAGGCCAGGCCGATCACCACGATGATCTTGAACAGCGAGCGCGGCGTCCAGAAGGACAGGACCGCGATGACCGCCACGATCGCTGGAAAGGCGAGGAAGACGTACATGACCGTCGTGACG
>DATIVP010000130.1:0-5332 GCA_035465755.1 Acidimicrobiales bacterium
GCCTGGCGCGGCGTGCAGGCGCCGCGCTCGAGCTGGCCGGTGAGGTAGCGCACCCCTCCGAGGGCCGCAAGCAGTCCCACCGCTCCGATGACGAGCAGCATGAGAGCACTGAGGGGATCGGCGCCGAGCGAGCCGCCGAGCGCGCTCGCCGGCACCCGCAGCGACTCGCGGGCGATGAGGACGGCGAGGCCCAGCACGCCCGCGAGGCTGACCACCCCGAGGGTCGCGATCCAGCGTCGCCAGGGCGCCAGCGCCGAGGTGGCACCGGTGATGAGCGGCAGGGCGAGGAGCGAAAGGATCATCAGTCGTGCAGGTCCCGCAGCTGGTCCAGGTCCTGGACGTTGAAGTGGCGCTGGAGTTGGGCGGCGAGGACCTGGAGGACCACGACCGCGAGGAGCACGTCGAGCGTGACGCCGAGCTCGACGACGAGCGGTACGCCCGACGTGCCGAGAAACGCTGTCAGCGCGATCCCGTTGTCGATGGTGAGCAGCCCGACGATCTGCGAGACCGCCCGGCGGCGCACGACCATGGAGAAGAAGCCGATCAAGACGATGGCGATGCCGAAGGGGATGAGCCGCCCGGCGGGGGTCGCCACCAGCGTGACGACACCGCGCGTGGCGGCGAAGGCGAGCAGGGTCAAGAGGCCGGCTCCCACGAGTGAGGCGGGCACGTTGATGAGCGGCGACGCCTCGCGCGCGGCGTGGTCGTGGGCGACGACGCGCGTGATCAGCAGGGGTACCGCGAGCGCCTTGATCGCGAGCACGAGAACACCCACGCCGACCAGGATGAGGTCGTGGCGGTGGGCGCCGAGGATCATCGCCACCGCCCCGAGCCCGACGCCCTGGACCGCGAGGGCCTTTACCGCCGCGGCCAGGGACTGGCGCCACAGGGTGAGGGCTGCGGTGACCATGACGACGACCACCGCGAGGTCGAGCAGGCTGACGTAGGAGAGGCTCATCGCAGGGCCACCGCGCTGATGACGCTCAGCACGCCGAGCAGGAACGCGCCCGCGAGCAGTTCGGGGATGCGAAAGAGGCGGATCTTGGCGGTCGTGACCTCGAAGACCGACACCGCGACGGCGACGGCGGCGACCTTGAGCGAGACGGCGAGCAGCCCGAGGAACAGCCCGAGGGTCCCCGTGCCCGAGGCGACGCCCCAGGGCAGGGCGAGGTTGGCGAAGAGTCCGAGCAGCAAGACCAGCCGCAGCGACTCGCCCAGGGTGATGAGCGCGAGGTCCGGTCCCGCGTACTCGAGGACCATGGCCTCGTGGATCATGGTCAGCTCGAGGTGCGTCGCCGGGTTGTCGACCGGCAGGCGCCCGGTCTCGGCGAGGATCGCGATGAAGAACGAGACGAGCGCGAGGATGCGCGCCGGACCCGCGAGCGCGCTCGTCGTGACGCCCACGCCGACCAGGCGCGAGAGGTTCGAGGTGCCCACACCGAGGGACATGGCGAGGATCGCCACCAGTAGGGCGGGTTCGACCATGGCGCCCACCATCGCGGCGCGACTCGCCCCCATGCCGGCGAAGGCGGTGCCGGTGTCGAGAGCGCCGAGCAAGAGGGCTACGGATCCGAGCAGCAAGACGAAGAGGATCGCAACGAAGTCAACGCGCGTAGCGAGCAGGGATGACAGCGTGACCAGCGGCGAGAACGCGCTAGCGACGAGGGCGCTGGCGACGAGCACGACCGGAGCCGCCCCAAAGACCCAGGTTGAATCGGTGGGCCGGGTGCGCTGCTTGCGCGAGAGCTTCGCGAGGTCGCGCAAGGGCTGCAGCACGCTGGCGCCGGCGCGACCCTCGAGTCGACTGCGGACCTTGCGCATCAGGCCGAGCGCGAGGGGCCCCGCGAGGAGGACCCAGGCGAGCTGGAGGGCGCTCGCCAGCACGCTGCCTGACGTCGAGGTCATTGCAGGACCACCAGGATGATCACCAACGCGACCAGGCCGTAGGCCAGGTAGCGGTGCACGCTGCCGTTGGCGATGCCTCGCGTGTGGCGGGCCCACCAGTCAAGGGCTCGCGTGGCCGGTCGATAGAGCGCGCGCTCGACGATGTCCTCGTTGGCGGAGCGGTAGCTGATGCGCTCGAGGTAGTAGCGCGATTCGACGACGTGGCTGACGTCGACGTCGTGATCGGGGCGCAGCACGTCGTCAAAGACCCGCATGATGGGCTCGCCGAATGACGTCGCGGTGTACTGCATGCGAGAGGTCTGGTTGTGGCGTCCCGATCCCCAGGGCTCGAGCGTGGCGACGCTCGCGAATCCGCTGCGCCGTGCGGCGAGGGCCCGCCAGGAGGCGACGAGGACGATTCCCCCGGCCAGGGCGGCCGAGAGGTAGAGCGGTGTCACGGCGCCCGTGAGAGGGTTGAGGCGCATGGTCACCCATCCCGCAACCGGTGCGTTGGCGCCGGCGTCGAGTGCGCGGTTCACCACGCCGATGACGGCGTAGGGCACGACCCCGGTCACGACGCAGGCGAGCGCGGTCAAGGACGCCGCGACGCGCATGGTGGGACTCGTCTCGCGTGCTTCGAGCGCCGCGTCGCTGCGGCCGCGGCCCAAGAAGGTGATGCCGTAGGCCTTGACGAAGGCGATGATCGTCAGTCCACCGGTCAGGGCCACCGCGGCCACCGCGAGAGTGACGGTGATCGTCGCCGCCACGCCGTGCGAGGCGAGAGAGTGCAGCAGGCTCTGGAACAAGAGCCACTCGCCGGCGAATCCGTTGAGCGGGGGAATGGCCGACACCGCCAGCGTGCCCGCGAGGAAGGCGAGGCTCGTCACGGGCATCGTGCGGGCGAGACCGCCGAGTTCGTCCATGTTGCGCGACGCCGTCGCCGCGTGCACCGATCCGGCGGCGAAGAAGAGCGTGCTCTTAAAGAGCGAGTGATTCACGACCAGCACGAGTGCGGTGACGAGGGCTAGCGACGCGAGCGTCGCATGACCCGAGGCCAGCGTCAGCCCCGACGCGCCGAGGGCCATCAGTACCAGTCCCATGTTGTCCGAGGTCGAGTAGGCGAGCAGGCGCTTCACGTCCTTGCTGGTCGCGGCGTAGAGCGCACCCACGATCGCCGTCACGGCGCCGATCGCGCTGACGACGAGCCACCACCACTCTTCGCCGCCGTGCAAGAGGACGCGCCCGACGAGGATGATCCCGTAGACGCCGAGGTTCACCATCGCCCCCGACATCAGCGCCGAAACGGGTCCGGGGGCTTCGGCGTGGGCGCGCGGCAGCCACACGTGCAGGGGCACCGCGCCGGACTTGGACGCGAAGCCAATCAGCGCCAGGAGAAAGAACGATGACGCCGCGCCCGGTGTCAGCGTCGCCGCGCTCGCGGCGATGCGCGCGAAGCTGGTCGAGTTCGCGTGCGCGGCGAGGCCGATCAGCGAGAACGTGATGGCCACCGCTCCGCCTTGGGTCATCACCGCGTACCAACGCGCGGCGGCGACTGCCTCGCGCCGACGGGCGTGATCGTGAGCCACGAGGGCGAGCGACGAGAGCGCCATCAGCTCCCACGCGAAGAGGAAGGTCGTGACGTTGCCGGCCATGGGCACGGCCAGCAGACCCAGGATGAAGAGGGAGAAGCTCGTGGCGGCGCTGCGCGCGTTGAGCGAGTGATGCGAGTAGCCGATCCAGTAGAGGCTGGCGGCCGCGCCGACCAGCCCCGAGAGGATCACGAAGAGGGCCCCCAGCGGCGTGAGGCGAAGCACGAGGCCCCCGAGGGGTAGCAGTGTCGAGTGCGACCACGCCACGTCCGAGCCCGACGACACGACGTGTCCGGCCAGAGCGATCGCGCACACGCTCGCGGCGATCAAGAGCACCGCGCTGACCAGGACTCGCACGCGCCGGGGCAAAAGCGCGCCGGCGATGGCGGCGCTGCTCGCGGTGGCGATGAACGCGACGAGGACGTCGGTCACTGGCCGGTGAAGGTTCGTAGGACGCTCACGATCTCACTTGGTCGAGGCGGGCAGCCGGGAATGTGCGCGTCCACCTCGACGGTCTCATCGACCGAGCCGGCGACGCCGTAGGCACCTCGGAACTCTCCGCAGTCGTGCGCACAGTCGCCGAGCGAGATGACCAGGCGGGGTTCGGGCATCGCGGCAAGCGTCTTGAGGAGTGGTTCGCGAAGGTTGTGGGTCACCGGACCGGTCACGACGAGTGCGTCGGCGTGCCGCGGCGAGGCGACCAGTCGCACGCCGTATCGCTCGACGTCGTAGACCGGCGAGAACGCCGAGGAGAGTTCGAGTTCACAGCCGTTACACGAGCCGGCGTCGACGTGGCGAATCTGCAGCGAACCGTGCAGGGACGAGGCGGCCGGCGCCATCTCCGCGGGCGCAGCCAACGTCTCGGTGTCACGGGAGCGTCGCTTCAGCGCATCAACCGCAATCCGAAAGGTCATCGTGTCGTCCTCTGCGCAGGCGATTACATCGTGTTCGGCCGTCGCGTCAGGGTTGACTGTATCACCGCGCTTTCTCGTCCCTCGATGGGTACGAGTGGCGACTCAGTCGTCGGATTTCACCGGTTCGCCGTGGGCCGCGTTGGGTCGGCCGGCTCGCCAGAAGGCCTTCGACGAGACGTCCCCGGACTCGACCCCGCGATCGGCGAGTGGGCGGAGCAGCGCTCGCATGACGGCGAACTCGCCGAAGAGATACGCGTGGCCGCGACCGGCGGGCAGCGTCAGGGCGGCGAGCCCGCTGAGCAGCCCGGCGGGGTCGTTCGCCGCGCGCTCGGCGCGGTCGACGAAGACGCCGGTGACGGCGACGTTGTCGGCGAGCTGCGTGGTGAGAGCGTCCTCGGCGTGGGCGATCTCGACGACGAACAACGCCTGGGCGGGCGCGCCGAGCGATTCGGCCATGCGGTAGAAGGCCGCCAGGGAGCTCACGTCGCCCATGAAGAGGTGCCAGTCGACGTCCTCGGCGAGGAGGATCTTGCCCCGCGGTCCGATGACGTCCACCAGGTCTCCCGACGTCGCCGTCGACGCCCACCGACTGCCGTCGCCGTTGTGACCCGTGGTGACCCACAACGTGAACTCGTCGCGCTCGACCGCCACGCGGCGCACGCTGTAGCGTCGGCGCACGACGTGCTCGTCGTTGCCCCCCACCAGGACCATGACGTCGTTGCCGGGCCGGCCCGCCAGGGCGATCGCGCTGCCCCGCAGGGTCACTTCCGTCAGTGACGGCGACAGGTGGGTGGTGCCGACGACCTCGCAGACGGCCGCCGTCGCATTCAAGCGTGCGGCGAGCTCTTTCGAGTGCGTCTGGGGGGAATGGGCCACCGCAGAAGCCTACCGAGTGGCGCATTCCGCTTTGACTTCAAAACTAAGTTGGGGGGTTGTGGCGAGTGG
>DATIVP010000131.1:0-5221 GCA_035465755.1 Acidimicrobiales bacterium
CCTCGCCACCAACACGTCGACGCTGTCGGTGATCGACCTCGCCATGGAGACCTCGCGGCCCGATCGTGTCTGCGGCGTGCACTTCTTCAATCCGGCGCCGGTGATGTCGCTCGTCGAGGTGGTGCGACCGCTCTCGGCGAGCGACGAGACGATCGACACCGTGCTCGAGGTCGTGCGCGCCTGCGGCAAGGACCCGGTCCTCGTCGCGGATCGCGCCGGCTTCGTGGTGAACGCGCTGCTCTTTCCCTACCTCAACGACGCGATCCACCTCTACGAGCGCGGTGTGGCCTCGCTCGAGGGCATCGATCTCGCCATGAAGGGCGGGTGCGGTTTCCCCATGGGCCCCTTCGCCCTGCTCGACCTGGTCGGGCTGGACACCTCGCTCTCGATCCTCGAGGCGCTGCACGCCGAGTACGGCGAGGCGCGCTTCGCACCGGCGGCGATGCTCAAGCGCATGGTGAGCGCCGGACGCCTCGGTCGCAAGTCGGGCCAGGGCTTCTATAACTACCGTTAACCAGGAGGTCTGATGGCCGGCAAACCGTGGGTGATGCGCACCTACTCGGGTCACTCGAGCGCGACCGCCTCGAACGCGCTCTACCGCGAGAACCTGGCCAAGGGCCAGACCGGGTTGTCGATCGCCTTCGACCTGCCGACCCAGACCGGCTACGACCCCGACGACCCCGTGGCCGCCGGCGAAGTGGGAAAGGTCGGCGTACCGGTCGCCCACCTGGGGCACATGCGCGAACTCTTGGACGCCATCCCTCTCGCCGAGATGAACACGTCCATGACGATCAACGCGACCGCCGCGTGGATCTGGGCTCTCTACCTGGCCCTCGCCGATGAACAGGGCGCGGACCGGGCCACGCTGACCGGCACCACCCAGAACGACATCGTCAAGGAGTACCTGAGCCGTGGCACCTACATCTTCGCGCCTGAGCCCTCGCGACGCCTGACCGTCGACATGATCGCCTACGCGATCCACCACGTGCCGGCGTGGAATCCCATCAACGTCTGCAGCTACCACCTCCAAGAGGCGGGGGCGACGCCAGTCCAAGAGATCGCCTACGCGCTGGCCACGGCCATCGACATCCTCGACGCGGTGCGCGACGCCGGCGCGGTCGCGCCCGCGCTGATGCCCCAGGTCGTCGGGCGCATCTCCTTCTTCGTCAACGCCGGCGTGCGATTCGTCGAGGAGATCGCCAAGATGCGCACCTTCACCGCACTCTGGGACGAGATCTGTCGAACCCGCTACGGCGTGGATGATCCGTCGCTGCGGCGCTTTCGCTACGGCGTCCAGGTCAACTCCCTCGGCCTGACCGAGCAGCAACCCGAGAACAACGTCACGCGCATCGTGCTCGAGATGCTCGGCGTCACTCTTTCGGCCGACGCGCGAGCGCGCGCCATCCAGCTGCCGGCCTGGAACGAGGCCCTCGGTCTGCCGCGGCCCTGGGACCAGCAGTGGAGTCTGCGCGCCCAGCAGGTCCTCGCCTTCGAGACCGACCTGCTCGACTACCCCGACATCTTCGCCGGCTCCAAGGTCATGGAGGAGAAGGTTCACGAGCTGAGCGTGGGCGCGCGCGCCGAGCTCGACGATGTCCTGGCCCTGGGCGGGGCCTTCGCCGCGATCGAGGAGTTGAAGCGGCGTCTCGTCGCCAGCCAGGCCGAGCGCGTCGCACGCATCGAGTCCGGCGAGCAGGTCGTCGTGGGGGTGAATCGCTTCGTCGAGACCGCGCCCTCGCCGCTCACCAGCGGCGAGGGTCCTCGCTCGATCCTGACCGTCGAGCCCGACGTCGAGGCGGCCATCGTCGAAGGAGTGCGCCGGTGGCGCGCCGCGCGCGACGAGACGGCCGTCACTGCGGCCCTCGCCGAGCTCGCCCGCGTGGCGGCGAGCGATGAGAACATCATGGACGCGACGATCGCCCTGGCCAAGGCCGGCGGAACGACCGGCGAGTGGGCCAACACCCTGCGCGCGGTCTTTGGCGAGTACCGCGCGCCGACCGGCGTCAGCGGGGGCACGCACGCGCGCGGCGAGTCCTTCGCCCGCCTCGTCGCACGCAGCCGGGCCCTGGCCGAACGTCGCGGCGCGCCGCCGCGTCTCCTCGTCGCCAAGCCGGGCTTGGATGGCCACTCCAACGGCGCCGAGCAGATCGCCGTCGCTGCGCGCGACGCGGGCTTCGAAGTCGTCTATCAGGGGATCCGCCTGTCACCAGCCGAGATCGTGGCGACCGCGCGCGACGAGGATGTCGACATCGTGGGCATCTCGATCCTGTCGGGTTCGCACCTCGCCCTCGTGCCCCGCGTCCTCGAGGGCCTCGCCGCGGCCGGACTCGACGTGGCGGTGGTCGTGGGCGGCATCGTGCCGAGCGAGGACGCCGAGAGCCTGCGCCGCGATGGAGTCGCGGCGATCTACACGCCCAAGGACTTCTCGCTGGCTGCGATCATGGATCAGCTCCTGGCGATCGTCGAAGCGCGCTAGCGCTAGCGCGGGCGCGACAGTGCGCGGCGGTGGAACCACCGTCCGCTGAAGCGCCACGCCGGGGTCGTCTCAACCTTTGGCGTCTCGCGACGCACCTGAGCGAGGGCGGCCGTCACCGCGGCCACGTCCTCCTCGTAGAGGGGACGCGGAGGCAGACCGTAGGTCACAGCGGGACGTTCCCGTGCTTGCGCTGGGGTAGCGCCTCGCGCTTGGAGCGCAGCAGGTCGAGGCTGCGCGCGAGCACTGCGCGTGTCTCGACCGGGTCGATCACGTCGTCGACGATCCCGCGCTCGGCCGCGATGTAGGGGGTCGCGTAGCGCTCCTCGTACTCGTCAACCAGCGTCGCTCGCCGAGCGGCCGGGTCCTCGGCGGCGAGCAGATCGCGGCGGTGCACGATCTCGACGGCGCCGGAGGATCCCATCACCGCGAGCTCGGCACTCGGCCAGGCGTAGGAGAAGTCGGCGCCGATGGACTTGGAGTTCATGACGACGTAGGCCCCGCCGTAGGCCTTTCGCGTGATGACCGAGACGCGCGGCACCGTGGCCTCGCAGAACGCGTAGAGCAGCTTCGCGCCGTGGCGGATGATCCCGCCGTACTCCTGATCGACGCCGGGCATGAAGCCCGGCACGTCGACGAAGGTGACGATCGGCACGTTGAAGGCGTCGCAGGTGCGTACGAAGCGCGCGGCCTTCTCGCTCGAGTCGATGTCGAGCACGCCGGCGAGCGTCTGGGGCTGGTTGGCGACGATGCCCACCGCGTAGCCGTCGATGCGCGCGAAGCCGCACGTGATCTGCTGGGCGTAGGTCGCGTGCACCTCCATGAAGTCGCCGTCGTCGACCACCGCGGTGATCACCTTCTTCATGTCGTAGGGCTGGTTCGACGACGCAGGCAGCACGTCGAGCAGCTCCTCGCAACGCCTCGCCGGATCGTCGCCCGAGAGGATCCGCGGTGGCTCCTCGAGGTTGTTCGACGGCAGGAACGACAGGAGGTAGCGAACCTCGTCGAGGGCGCTCTTCTCGTCGGCGAGCACGAAGTTGGCCACCCCAGACTTGGTCGCGTGGGTCTGGGCGCCGCCGAGCTCTTCGAGGGTGACGTCCTCGCCGGTGACGGTCTTGACCACGTCGGGGCCGGTGATGAACATGTGGCTGGTCTCTTTGACCATCACGATGAAGTCCGTCATCGCCGGCGAGTAGACGGCCCCGCCCGCGCACGGGCCCATGATGACCGAGATCTGGGGCACGACGCCCGACGCGGCGGCGTTGCGCCGAAAGATCCCGCCGTAGGCGTTGAGGGCCGCGACACCCTCTTGGATCCGCGCGCCCGCGCCGTCGTTGAGACCGATGATGGGCAGCCCGGTCGCCACGGCGAGGTCCATGATCTTGTGGATCTTCGCGCCGTGGGTCTCGCCGAGGGCGCCCCCGAAGACGGTGAAGTCCTGGGAGTAGACGCAGACTTTGCGTCCATCAATGGTGCCAAAGCCCGTCACCACGCCGTCGGTATAAGGGCGCGAGTCCTCCAGACCCATGCCCGAGGCCACGTGGCGGGTCAGCATGTCCAGCTCCTGAAAGGAGCCTTCGTCGAGGAGGTACTCGACCCTTTCGCGGGCGGTCATCTTGCCGCGGGCGTGGTGGCGCTCGATCGCCGCCTCCCCGCCGGCGTCGCGCGCCTCAGCCTTACGGGCGGCGAGGGCGGCTACACGGTCGGCCATCGAGTGTTCCATGGCCACAGGCTACAAGTCGCGACCTCGGCGCATCGGCCCCGTTTCCTTCGGCGAACCCGGGCTCGTGGGAGGTCGCGACGGTTTCAGACGGGCGCGCCCTCTTCAACGAGCTCGATCAACGTGCCCCCCACGGTCTTGGGGTGCACGAAGGCGACCGTGGTGTTGCGCGAACCCGGTCGAGGCGCCTGATCGATCACGCGCCCGCCAGCCGCCGTAATCGCGCGAAGCGCCGCGGCGCAGTCCGCCACGCGATAGCCCACGTGGTGCAAGCCCTCGCCGCGCTTCTCCAGAAACTTGGCCACCGGCGACGAGCTGTTCGTCGGCGTCAAGAGCTGGATGTAGGAGTCGGCGACGGCGATGAGGGCTTCCTCGACGCCGTCCGAGGCCACCACCTCGCGGTGCACGACGCGCGCGCCGAGCACGTCCTCGTACCAGGCAACGGTCGCTTCCAGGTCGTTGACGGCGATCGCAACGTGATCGATCTCGACGAGCAGGTTCTCCATCAAGCCTCGCGATCGTGGCGACGGAAGATGGTGAGGCGATCCTCACCGACTCTCGCGCGCATCGCGGGGTCAGAGACCCCCAGCCCTTCGCGCTCGGCGACGCAGAGGATGCCGATCTTGCCCTCGTGTCGGTTGTGATGCATCTCGTAGGTCGCCTCACCAGTCTGTTCGAGAGGAAAGACCGCCGACAGCGGCGGGACGACCTTGCCGTCGATGAGCGTCTGGTTCGCGGCCCAGGCTTCGCGGTAGTTCGCGAAGTGGGTGCCCTTGATCGTCTTGAGCTTCATCCACAGGTGGCGGTTGTCGTACTCGATCATGTACCCGCTCGTGGCCGCGCAGGTCACGATCGTGCCCGCCCGCTTGGCCACGAAGACGCTCGCACCCATCGTCGAGCGACCGGGGTGCTCGAAGACGATGTCGGGGTCCTCACCCACCAGGGCGCGAATGTCCTTGCCCAGTCGGCGCCACTCCGACTCGTCCTGGGTGTGCTCGTCCTTCCAGAACCGGTAGTCCTTCTCGCGC
>DATIVP010000132.1:0-3737 GCA_035465755.1 Acidimicrobiales bacterium
CGCCGCAAAGGCGAGAACCTCGCTGGCGGTGGCGAAGCCCGCGATCTCTTCCAGAGTACGAATGGTGGGAAAGATCATCTCGAGCTCGCCGCGATCGTGGGCCGCGAGCGCCTCGCGCGGCGCGATCCAGCGCGCCGCGACGGTCTCGCCCGCGTCGTGGGCCGCCACTTGGCCGGGTGGGGCCACCACGACGAAGAAGCGGGTGTCGTAGCGCCGCGGGGGACCCACGGGGGTGATCCAGTGGGCGAGGTACTCCATCGCGCGCACGTCCAGTCGCCAGGACTCGTGCTCGAGCAGCTCGGCCAACGTGCGTCGTCCGGCGTTCAGTTGCGCGCGATACTCGTCCAGGCGCGCTCGCACCTCGGCCCCGGCGACCAGGGGCTCTCCGGCCTCGTTACAGACCACGAGCAGACCCGCTTCTTCGAAGAGCTCGCGCAGTGCGGCCGCGTAGTAGGAAAGGCCGCCGCTCTCGAGTCCCAGACGGGCCGACGCGGACTCCTCGTTGAGGCCCACCACGTGGCGCGCGAGGTCCGCGTCGGCGGCGTCCACCCCTCCACCGGGAAAGACGTAGGCGCCGCCCACGAAGTCACTGTTCAGGTTGCGCCGCAGCATGAGGACTTCGAGACCGTCGTCCTCACGCAGTATCAGCACCGTGGCGGCGGGTCGCGGCACGAGGATTTCAGCCATAACCCAACCTATCTAAGAGTTTTGTAACCCACGGGGGCGGTCGGCGCGCGTCCGGTAAGTTTGTGGGGTTCTACTACAAGGAGCATCGTGGCCAAGACCTCTCCCGCCCAGAAGCAGCCCACCGCGCGCAAGACCCCGGCCCGGGCCTCGGGCCGCCCGGCCGGTCTGTTCACCTGGATCGCCATCGCGGTCGTCGTCATCGTGGTCGCCACCTTGGTCATCGTGAAGGTCACGAGCAGCCCCTCGTCCTCGGGCTCGGGCGCGTTCGTGCCCAGCAACCCCACCACCGTCGCCGACCTGACCGGCGTGCCGGCGTCGGCCTTTAACACCGTGGGCATCACCTCGAGCGTGGTGCCGGTCTCGGCGCCGACGGCTCTCAAGGGCGCACCGGACCTGACCGGCAAGAGCGCGACCGGCGCGACGCTGCCCGAGGTCTTCTACCTGGGGGCCGAGTACTGCCCGTTCTGCGCCGCCGAGCGCTGGCCCCTCATCGTCGCCCTCAGTCGCTTCGGAACCTTCTCGGGACTGGGCGACATGGAGAGCTCGACCCTCTCGGGCGAGGTCTATCCCGGCACGCCGACCTTCACCTTCGTCAAGTCCACCTACACCTCGAAGTACCTGGTCTTTAAGTCCATCGAGCAGTACACCAACGTCTTTGACCCGGCGGCCAACTTCTACACGAAGCTCCAGACACCCACTGGGGTCGAGGCCGCCAACTTCCAGAAGTACGACACGTCCAAGTACATCCCGGGCATGCAGGCGAGCCAGGACCACTCGATCCCCTACATCTCGATCGGCAACAAGTACCTCGTCTCGGGTTCGAGCTTCACGCCGGCCACCCTCGCCAACCAACAGCGCTCGGACATCGCGGCCGGCCTGTCGAACACCACGAGCCCGGTCAGCGCCGCGATCCTCGCGACCGCGAACTACCTGACGGCGACGTTCTGCTCGCTGACCCACGACCAGCCGGGCAACGTCTGCTCGACGCCGGGGGTCGCCGCGGCAAAGAAGGCTCTGGGCATCAAGTGAGCCGCGCGGCCCGGCCCGTCGCCGCCTGGGTCCCTCCCACCACGTGGGTCCTGAGCCTCGCGGGACTGGCCATCTCGAGCTATCTGACCTTCACCCACTTCGCCGGGAGTCAGTACCTCGCGTGCTCGGACTCTGGCGTCGTGAACTGCGGCGTCGTGACGACCTCGGCCCAGTCCTACTTCCTGGGCGTGCCCGTCGCCGTGCTCGGCCTCGTGAACTACCTGGTGCTGAGCGTGCTCAACTCACCGTGGGCCTGGCGGTGGCGCTCCTACTGGACCCACGTCGCACGTCTCGTGCTGGTGGTGGGATCGATGGCCTTCGTGCTGTGGCTCGTCGCCGCGGAGCTGCTCATCATCGATCACATCTGCCTGTGGTGCACGGGCGTGCACGTCGTGACCTTCGCGCTCTTTGCGGTGATGGTCTACGTCGCACCGCGCCAACTGCTCAGTGACGCTGGAGAATTCGCCGCTCCATCTCGTTGAGTCCGCCCCAGATGCCGTGTGACTCGTGGCGCTCGAGCGCGGCCTCGAGACACTCCTCGCGCACGGCGCACGCCTGACAGATCCGCTTGGCCACGAGCTCGCGCTCGAGGCGCTCCTCCTTGCGCTCGCTGGCGTCAGGCGGAAAGAACAGTGAGCCCTCACTGCTACGGCACTCGGCGAGGTCCATCCACGCCACGCGTACTACCGTCATCGCCCCTCCCCCCGGTTGGCTCTGAGATGCCCAGTCAAGCACCGTCGTGACCCCCGGGGCAAGGCCGAATTCGTGGTGGGTCCAACGGCCCCAAAACACCGCGAAACGCTCCGCTACGCTCTAGGCGTGGCCACCGTCCTGATCGCTAGCGACCTCGCCGCCCTGCGGCACGAACTGCGCACCATGCTCGAAGGACCCGACCTCCTCGTCGAAGAGGCCGCCTCGGGACCCGAGGTCCTCGACATCGTCCGCGAGGGCGGGATCGACCTGGCCGTGCTCGACCTGCAGATCGCGAACATGGGCGCCATGGCCATCTGCCTGGAGATGCGAAACGAGGAGTCCTACGGCGCGGCCGAGCCGGTCCCGGTCCTCATGCTCCTCGACCGCCGTCCCGACGTCTTCCTGGCGCGGCGCAGCGGGGCCGAGGGCTTCCTCGTCAAGCCGCTGCAACCGGTGCACGTGCGCGCCGCGGTGCGCAGCCTGCTCGCCGGTGGCGAGTACGAGGACGACGCGCTTCGCCCGACCACGGTGCGCGCCGCCGCGCGGTGAGCGACCAGCCTCCCCCGTCGGGCCTCGCGCGGTTCCGCGCGCGCCTGCGCGGCCACGAGGACGCCCCCGCCAGCACCCCCGAGGCAGAGGCCATCCACGCCCGCGTCGACCAGCTGAGCAAGCTCGAGCTGCGCGACGTGATGACCCCGCGGGTGGACGTCGCCTATCTCACCTATCCCGTCAGCCCCGAAGCCGTCGCCGAAGCGGTGCGCGACACCGGCCACTCGTGCTTTCCCGTCGTCAGCGGCGACCTCGACGAGGTGACCGGGGTCCTCTTCGTCAACGACCTCTTTCGCTCGACGACGGTGAAGCGCCAGATCGGCGTGTCCCTGCCCACCGCCGGCGAGATCGGCCGTAAGATCCGCCGTCCGCTCCTGCTGCCGGAGACGTTGGACCTGCTCGAGAGCCTCGCCGAGATGCGCGAGCAACGCCGCACGTTCGCCCTGGTCCTCGACGAGCACGGCGGCGTCGCCGGCGTCGTCTCCATTCGCGACATCCTCGAGCAGCTCGTGGGCGACTGGAGCGACGAATTCGACGAGGACGACGAGGTCTCCATCGTGCGCATCCGTGAGAACCGCTGGCTCGTCGACGGTCAGACCCACGTCGACAAGGTCGAAGAGGAGATCGGCCTCGAGATCCCCGAGGGTGAGTACGTGACGATCGCGGGCTTCCTCTTGGACCTGGCGGGCGAGATCCCCAACGAGGGCGCGACGTTCCCCTTCGAAGACTGGACCCTGAAGGTCCAGTCCCTCGAGAAGCGGCGCATCAGCGAGATCGTC
>DATIVP010000133.1:0-3467 GCA_035465755.1 Acidimicrobiales bacterium
CACGTTGTCGTCGATTCAGCGCGGTCCCCTCCAGTCGGCCTACATCGGCTACTGGATCGACGAGGCGGTCGCCGGCCGGGGCCTGATGCCCGAGTCGGTCGTGACGGTCCTGCAGTTCTCGTTCGAGTCGCTCAACCTGCATCGCATCGAGATCAACATTATTCCGCGAAACGCCGCGTCGCGGCGCGTGGTTGAGAAGCTCGGCCTTCGCTTCGAGGGCATCGCCGAGCGCTACCTCGAGATCGACGGCGCGTGGGAGGACCACGCACGCTACGCAGTCACCGCCGAGGAGTGGCGCGATCGCGCCCCCGAACTCGTGGCCAACTGGCTCTTGCCGACTGGCGACTAGAGGGCGATCAGCTCGCGAGCGCGCAGTTCGTCGAGATTCGTCGTACGAAGGCGCCCACCGACGGCCGCGGCGATCCCCGCGCCGGCCAGTGCGCCGTCGCGCGGCAGGACGACCACGCCGTTGACGTTGCTGCGCGCGAGGACCAGTCCGTGGGCGCGGACCTCGGCCATGACCTGCGACAGGTCCGCGGCGGTGACGGAGAGGTCGACCTCGACCGCCGGGTTCTCATAGACGTGTCGCGACAGTCGACGAAGGTCGCGAATCATCGCGATGGCGTCGGATCCGACGTTGACCGTCGAGCCGCGCACGTCGTCCCACGTGACCGAGACCGGGCGAATGGAGAAACCGAGTCGCAACGCCAGTGAGAGGATCTCCGCGTCGTAGGCGAAGCCGTTGGTCGTGGCCAGTAGCGCCAGGACGCGAGCGGGCCCCGCGCGGAAGGCCTTCGCCCCGCACTGGGTGTCGCGCAGCGTGAGACCCGTGTAGTGATGAACGAGGAAGTGGAAGGCGTCACTCGCGAGGTTGCGCACGAAGGAGTCGTAGCGAACCCGTCGACCCTCGACCCTCGACCCCGGCGCCAGGTCGACCTCGTCGAGAGCGGCGAGCATGTCGGGGAAGTGGCGCGGGTTGATCGCCATGTCGGCGTCGGCGACGAGGATCTGCTCGCCGCTCGCCAGGCCCATCCCCAAGCGAACCGCCGCACCCTTGCCCAGGTTGGGCTCCTGGCGCACGGCGGTGAGGTGCTCGAGGTGTCCGTACACCTCGCGCGCGGCCGCCAACGTCGCGTCGCTCGAACCGTCGTCGACGATGACGATTTCGGTCTCGGGCCCGAGGACCTCGAGCACCGGGGCCAGGCGCGTGAAGCCCCCCGCTAGGCGGGCCGACTCATTGTGCGCGGGAATGACGATCGAGTATCGAATTCCTCCACCGTACTGTCTACGGACGACCCGCCCCGATCAGGCCGAACGTGAACATCGGGGCCAGCGAGACGGTGGTGCCCGAGTGAGCGGCGGCGATGATGGTGCTCGTGCCCCACGGCCCGGATCCGGCGTACATGACAACGTGGTCGACCAGGTGGTCACCGTCGAGGTTGTAGTAAAAGAGCAGGTCGCCGGGCTGGAGAGCGGTGAGCGGCACGTGGCGAAGCGCCGGCCACTGGGTCTCGGTGGTGCGCGGGATCGTGAATCCCGCCTTGGCCCAGGCCCACTGAACCAGTCCGGAGCAGTCGAAGCCCTTGCCCGGGGTCTCGCCACCCCAGACGTAGGGCACGCCGATCTGACTCTCGGCCCAGTGCAGGGCGGCCATTCCCTGCTTGGAGCCGGCGGCGGTGCCTGCGTAGGTGGTGGGCGTGGCGCGCTGGATCGCCTGGAGGACCTCGTTGGCGGCGGCCTGTCCACCCACGGCCGACGCGGCGGCAACGGCCGCCTCCTCCTTGGCGACGTCGCGGTGACGCGCCGCCTCGGTGCCCACCGTGATCTCGTAGGCGATGATCTCGCCCTTGAGCTGCTTGGTCATCACGGCGAGGGTCGCCTGGGTCTCGTTCTCGTTGCGAATGTTCTGGGCGAGCAACGCGCGCATGGTGTTGGTCTGATACAGGGCGTTGGCCTTTTGGATGGCGACTTCGTGGATCGTGTGGTCGAGTGACGTCTTCTGGGACTGGTACCGATTGCGGATCGACGTGAGGTCGCCCACGACCTGGTCTTCGAAGACCTTGCGCGCGTCGCTCGAAGTGACGCTCTGGTTGAACAGGGCGAGGAACTGCGCGTCGGCCGCGCCCAGCACGTAGGCCCGCACCACCGCGACGACGAGCTCCTTGGAGGTCACGGCGACGGCCGCGCGCTTGCTCGCTTCGTTGCGCTTGAGAACAACGATGTTGGCTTCGATGTTGGCCAGCGAGACCTTGGCGGCGTCGTAGGCGTTCGCGGTCGTCTCGCTCACGCGCTGCTGATCGGCCAGGCGAGCGGACAACGCGGCGATCGCGGCCTGGGTCTGAGCGATGGTCGCGGCGTGGGCCGCAGCGGGAAGGAGCGTGCCGGCGATGACCGCTCCGGTGAGTGCTGCCAACCGAAGTGATCGAGTGGTGCCCCGACAACGCACGCGAACCATGGGTCAAGCCTAGTTACGCTTCGTCAGATTGTCCGCAGTTTGCGAACAACGTTGGTGGGTTAGCGTGTCGTTAGCGTGAACGCGGGGGCGTAGCCCAATTGGCAGAGGCAGGGCGCTTAAACCGCCTCCAGTGAGGGTTCGAGTCCCTCCGCCCCTACGACGGCGCACCGACGCCCGCTACGATGCGCCGGTGCGTCGTGTCGCTCCCTTCATCGATTTCGTCGCCGTGGTCATCTTCGTCGCCATTGGTCGAGCGAATCACGATCACGGCGACTCCCTGGGCGGACTCGTCTCGACGAGTTGGCCCTTCGCGCTGGGCCTGGCGGTGGCCTGGCTCGCCGTGAACCGGCGTTCCCACGCGGGACTCAACCTCCGCGACGGGGCCGTGATCGTGTTTCTCACCGTCGCGCTCGGCATGGTGGCGCGCGTGCTGGCCGGTCAGGGCACCGCGTTCGCCTTCATTCTCGTGGCCCTGGCCTTCCTGGGACTGGAGATGGAGGGGTGGCGCCTGGTCGCGCGCCGGGTCTCGCGACGCCCCTAGAACGCGGGGGCGTTGATTTTTAGTAGCGTGGCCTCCGTGGCTAAGAGCGCAGCAGGCAAGTGGGTCAGTCGGGTCGGGGCGTCGGGCGGCGGCAAGACGTATCAGAAGACCCGTCCGGTGAACTACTACGGCGCGTTGGTGGTGATCGTGGTGTTGGGCCTCGTCGCGACCGTCTTTTCGCGCTACGAGTACCAGAACCCCTCCAGCGCGGCCACCGGTACCCCGCCGGCCATCGGCACGACCTGGTACGCGGCGTTGAGCATCGAGGCCTGCGGCAAGACGCTGCCCTTCCTGGCGCCGAACCCCTCGACGACCGCCGGCCTGACGGTCCAGGCGGCCAACGTCATCAAGGTCAGCCCGGTCTCGGCGGCCGACTCGGGTTCACACGCCACGCTGGGTCAGTTCGCGGCCGAATATCCTGGCCTGATCGCGTCCTCCAGCGAGCTCTCGGTGCCGACCGCCTCGGGCAAG
>DATIVP010000134.1:0-20438 GCA_035465755.1 Acidimicrobiales bacterium
ATCGCCGACGGCTCGATTCGTCTCACCACGCGCCAGGCGGTGCAGTTCCATGGCGTGGCCAAACAGGGACTGCGAGCCTTGGCCCTGTCGCTACACGAGGCCACGATGACCACGTTCGCCGCCTGCGGCGACGTGGTGCGCAACACGGTCATGTGCCCGACCCTCTGGCGCGACGACGATGGGGGCGGCGCCGATCTCGCTCGGCTGATCGCCACGACGTTCAAGCCGCGCACGCGTGCGCACTGGGAGATCTTCGTCGGCGGTGAGCTCGCTGCGTCTGCCGAGGTCGAACACGAGTTCTACGGCGCAACGTTCCTGCCGCGCAAGTTCAAGATCGCCATTAGCTGTGAGTCCGAGAACTGCGTGGACGTCCTGGCCCAGGATCTGGGTCTCGTACCGGTGACCCATCCCGAGCGGGGCCGCGGTTTCACCGTCTTCGTGGGTGGTGGACTTGGCCGCTCCTACGCTCAAGAGGACACGTTCGCGCGCCTCGCCGAGCCGTTGGCCTTCGTCACCGGCGATGAGGTCGTGGCGCTCATCACCGCCGTGCTCAGCGCCTATCGAGACCTCGGGGACCGGACGAATCGGCGCCGCGCCCGACTCAAGTATGTGGTCGCCGACCGCGGACTCGGGGCTTTTCGACGCGAGGTCGAAGAGCGGCTGGGCGAACCCCTCTGCGATCCCGTGGCGGTGGCCCTGGGCGCCGCCGATGACCACCTGGGCTGGCGTCAACGCGGCGCCACGTTTGATCTCGGCGTTCGCGTGGGGGCGGGACGTGTGCGCGACACCGAGGAGACGCGACTTCGCAGTGCGTTGCGCGAGATCGCCATCACGATCGGCCCGGGCCTGGTCATCACCGCTCAGCAAGACCTGATCCTCACGTCCATCACGCCCGCTCAGCGGTCGGTGGTCGAGCGACTCCTCGCCGAGCACGGTGTCTTGGGTGTGGAGGATCTCGGTGCGGTCCAGCGCCAGGCCCTCGCTTGTCCGGCGCTTCCGACGTGCGGCCAAGCGCTGACGGAGGCGGAGCGGGTGCTCGACGACGTCGTCGAGCGTGTCCAGAGTCTGGTGGACTCCGCGGGCGCGTCGCGACGACCGTTGCAGCTGCGCATGACCGGATGTCCCAACGGCTGCGCGCGTCCGGCGGTCGCCGAGATCGGCGTCGTGGGTCGGACGAAGTCCACCTACGACGTCCTCATTGGCGGAGGTCCTCGCGGCGACCGACTCGCTCGGGTCTATCGCGAGAAGGTCAAGCTTGACGACATCGACGAGACGCTTCGTCCCTTGATCGAGGCGTGGGCCGCTGGGGCCGAGCCCGGCGAGTCCTTCGGTGACTTCGTGACGCGTAAGGGCCTGGCGTGAGCGTCTACATCGTGGGCGCCGGGCCGGGGGCGCCGGACCTGCTGACCGTGCGCGCGCGTGACGTGCTTGAACGCGCCGACGTGGTGGTCCACGACCGGCTCGTCGACGAACGGGTACTAGCCCTGGCACCGAGCGCCCAACTGGTCAGTGTCGGCAAGGCCCCAGGTCACGGGCCGAGTCAGGAATCAATCAACCAGATCCTCTGTGAACTCGCCCAACGGCACTCGTGCATCGTTCGCCTGAAGGGCGGGGACCCCTTCGTCTTCGGCCGCGGGGCGGAGGAACTGCGCGCCCTCAGCGCGGCGGGTGTTGAGGTCGAAGTCGTTCCCGGCATCTCGTCGGCCTTTGCGGCTCCCCTCGCGGCCGGCATCAGCGTCACCGAACGCGCCGTCGCGCGTGGCGTGACCGTCGTGACCGGCCGGGCGAGCGACGGCGACGTGGACTTTCGCGCCTTGGCCAACGCCGAACTCACCTTGGTCATCTTGATGGGCGTCGAGCGGCGCGGCCAGATCGCCGACCAACTGGTGCTCGGGGGGCTGTCACCCACGACTCCCGTGGCCATCGTGGAAAGGGTGTCGTGGTGCGACCAGCGCGTGCGGCGCTGTCGGCTCGACGAGCTCGCTGCGACACCGGTGCGCTCGCCGGCCGTGATCGTGGTCGGCTCCGTCGCAGACGACACTTCCTGGATCGACGTCAGAGGAGTCGGAGAGTGATTCAGCCGATCGCTCTGCGCGTCGAAGGTCGTCGTGTGCTGGTGGTCGGCGCCGGGCGCGTGGGTGCCGCGCGAGCCCATCAACTGGTGCGTGCCGGTGCGCACGTGACGGTCGTCGCGACGCAGATCCTCGCGGATCTACCCCGAGAGGCCGTGGTGCGTCGGCGCCGGTACCGTCGAGGCGACGCCGCGCGAGCCCTGCTCGTCGTCGCGGCGACCGGGGACGAACGAGTGAACGATCGCATTCTGCGCGACGTCGAGCGTCGCCAGGGTCTCATCAACGTGGTCGACGATCCGGCGAGGTGTTCGGCCTTCTTCATGGCCCAGGCTGAGCGTGGTGACGTCACCGTGGCCGTGTCCACACGCGGGTCCTCGCCTTGGCTCGCGGGACACGTGCGCGACCTCGTCGAGGCGGCGCTTCCCGAGGACCTCGCCGAACTGGCCGCCGCACTCGGCGAGCGCCGGCGCCAGTTGCACGCGCAGGGCGAGAGCACCGAAGGTCTCGATTGGTCGGCCATCGCGGACGAATGGCGCGAGCAGCGCGCTACTCGCTGACTATCCGACCGTCTTCAGCCGGGCTGAGGTGTCGACGCAGGTCGAGCATCATCAGAGATCCGACGAGGGCGATCGCCCCCACCGCCGCGGGCCACCAGTTGCCGAGGTGGTGACCGAAGAGCAGGGCGGTGAAGAGGGGGGAAACGGTGCCCGCCACGCCCCAGGTGACACCGGAGGCCGCGTTGTAGCGGCCGCGCAGGTGCTCGGGCGCGATGTCATTGATGATCGCCGGTGCGACGGGCTGCAGCATGGTCTCGCCGACCGCGAAGACCACCATGCCCACGCACACCGACGCCACCGCGAGAATCTTGGGCAGCGCCAACGTGAGGGCGGTGATCATCCAGAACGCGAACCAGAAGAGTCCCACGAGGGCGAGGATGCGGCTGCGGCTACGTCGATCGAGGCGATTGAGAACCCACATTTGGGCCAGCACGATCGTCGTCGTGTTGAAGAAGAAGATCACGCCGATGGCGTGGGCGGAGACGTTGACGTTGTTCACGATGAACAGACTGAAACCCGATTCCAACGAACCGTATCCGCCGATGAGCAGCACGAGCGACGCGATCACGTAGCGGAGGAGTCGGCGGTCTGAGATGACCTCTCGCCACCCCTCGGCCATCTTGTCGGGGTCGTCGTGGTGATCGGTGACCGGTCTTCCGTATGCGCGCAGACGGATGAAGTTGAGACCCGTGGCCAGGGTGAGGACGGCGTTGCCCAGATAGAGGACGGAGAAGGTGAAGGGATGGTGAAGGTCGACCACCACCGCGCTAATGAGACCGCCGAAACCGATGCCCAGGTTCAAGAGCATGAAGTTGAAGCCGAACGCGCGTTGTCGGTGCTCTTCGGAGACCATCCGCGTGAGCATGGTCGCCCCCGGTCCCCAACCCGCGCCCTGGACCGCCGCCATGATTAGACCCACCACCAGGGCTTGCCACGTCGTGCGCACGAAGGCCCACGCGGCGAGCATCACGGCGAGTCCCACGTCGCCGAAAACGATCACCCGAAACGGTCCGAGGATGTCGGTGAGAGATCCCCACAGCGCGCCGGTGCTGAGTCCGACCACGGCGCTTAGGGCGAGGAGGCCGGTCGCGAACGTCACCGAGAACCCGCGCACGTTGTGCAAGTAGACCACCCAGAAGGAAAGTGCGAGTCCCGAGCCAAAGGAGCTGGCGAACGTGGACGCGAAGAACCACCGCAGCGGGCCACGGATGCTGCGGCGAAAATCCGGCGGGATCAGGTCGTGAAAGTTCGACATGGAAGGATCAATCCTAGTGAGTCACTGTGACACTCTTTGTGCGCGTGTTCACAATCAGGGCAACTCGTCACGGTTCTGAGTGCGGGTGACCACTACGCTGGAAGTGCGTTGTCGCACTGGGCGAGAACTACGAAGGACCCCATGGCACTCTCGCGCACACACAAGAGTCGTGTCGATCTTCTCACCGAGATCGTTCCCGACGTCGAACGGCTCTACAACCGCCACCTCGAGGCACCTCGTCTGTGGATGCCCCACGAGCAGATCGACTGGGGCCAGGGCGAGAACTATGGCGACCACCCCTGGAGCGAGTCGGACTACCCACTGGCTGAGGGCGTGCGCAGCTCGATCTACGTGAACCTGCTCACCGAGGACAACCTGCCCTACTACACGCACTCGATCCTCGCTCACGCGCCCAAGGATCACCCCATCCTCGACTGGAACCACCAGTGGACGATGGAAGAGAACCGTCACTCGATGGTGATGCGCGACTGGGTGCACATCAGTCGCTGCATCGATCCGACGCTGCTCGAGGAGGGTCGCCGCGTCCAGATGAAGAAGGCGGAGGTGCCCGCGCCCGATTCTTTCGCCGATCTGATCTGCTACGTGTCCTTCCAAGAGCGCGCCACCCAGATCGCGCACCGCAACACCGGCGCGCACCTGCCCAAGGACGACAAGATGGGCCGCAACGTCCTCGCTCTGGTGGCCGGCGACGAGACCAAGCACTACCTCTTCTACCGGGACCTGGCGATGGCGGCTTTCGCCATCGATCCGTCGTCGATGATGATCGCCGCGGCCAAGCAGGTCGGCTCCTTTGCGATGCCGGGCACCGGCATTCCGAGCTTCACCCGCCACGCCGTGCGCATCGCTCGCGAAGGCATCTACGGCCTGGGCCAGTACCTTCGCGACGTGCTTGAACCCGTTCTCACGGTGTGGGACGTGAACCACCTCGCCAATCTCTCGGCCGAGGCCGAGCGGGCTCGCAGCGAACTCGCCGGCGTGGTGGAAAAGATCACCGCCTCCGTCGAGAAGCTCGCCCAGAAGGCCGCTGCGACGCCAAACGCCCTGGCCTAGTCGCCCAGGAGGTCGGCGAGACGCTGACGCACGTCCTCGCCGTTCACGGCGAAGAGTTTGGTCCGTGAGCGCTCACCGTGGACGCACGTGACTTTGCCCGTCGCCACACCCAACGCCGCGGCGATCGTGGCCCGTGCCTCTTCCGTCGCCCGCCCCTCGCGCGCGCGAGAGCGAACGTAGACCTCGATCACACCGTCGCGGGCGCTGAGTCGTGGAACGCGAGCGGCCGGATGGACGCGCACCGTGAACCTGGTGGCGGCCTCCCGATTGGGGTCGCGGTCGCTCGATAACATGGTCCCGTTCTAGCAAGGGCGTCGTCGCGCCCTCGGGGAGCGAGGGGACGTGGGGCTCAGTTACCGCGATGCGATCGCCGCAGTGTCGGCTCCCGGCATGCCCTTTGAGGTCCGAGAAGTGGAGCGAGACGGCGTTCAGAACCGCGAATTCGTCAATGCTCCCGCTACGTTGCGCGACTACTTCGCCTCGTCACGGGGACTGGACGCGACGTTCCTCGTCTACGAAGACGAGGAGTGGAGCTTCAACGACGTGATGGTCGAGGTCGACGCGCTGGCCAGCGCTTTGGTCAACCGCTACCACGTGGCGCCGGGCGACCGGGTGGGCGTCGCCATGCGCAATCTGCCCGAGTGGGTGATCGCCTTCGCCGCCATCGTCTCCGTGGGAGCGATTTCGGTGTCGCTCAACGCGTGGTGGACCGAGGACGAGCTCGAATACGCGATCGGAGATTCGGGGCTCTCGGTGTACATCGGCGACTCTGACCGGATCGCGCGCGCCCACGCGGCGTGCCACCGCGCTGGCGTCGCGATGATCGGCGTGCGACTCGACGAGCTCGAACCGCTGGCGCCGGGGGTGGAGCACTGGAGCGAGGTGGTCGTGCGCGGCGCCGCGATGCCGATGGTTGACATCTCGCCCGATGACGACGCGACGATCCTCTATACGTCGGGTACGACGGGCTATCCCAAGGGAGCGGTCTCAACGCACCGCGCAGTCAGTCAAGCCATCATGGCCTTCGCGTCGGGTCCCGCCGTCATCGAAGCGCGCCGCGATCCCGGAGAGCTCGGCTCCGGTCTGGCACCCTGCTTCATCCTCATTGTGCCGCTCTTTCACGTCACCGGTTGCATCCCGGTGATGCTCTCGTGCTTCACGTGGCACTTCAAGCTCGTGATGATGCACCGTTGGGAGCCCGAGCGGGCGCTCACGCTGATCGAGCGCCATCACGTCACGAGCCTGGTGGGCGTGCCGACCCAGTCCTGGGACCTACTCGAACACCCGCGCTTTCACGAGTTCGACACCAGCTCGTTGACCTCGGTTGGCGGAGGCGGGGCACCCGCGCCACCCAAGCTCGTCGAGCGTGTCGAGCACTCCTTCGCCCGCGGTCGTCCCCAACTCGGCTACGGCATGACCGAGACCAACGCGTACGGACCCGGAAACTACGGCGATGACTACGTCGAACATCCGACGTCGACGGGTCGAACGCCGACCATCGTGATGGACGTGGAGATCCGCGATGTCGCCGGGCGCGTCCTGCCCAGCGACGAGCGTGGTGAGATCTGGCTGCGTTCTCCCACGCTGATCCGCGGCTACTGGGAGAAGCCCGAGGCCACCGCCGGGGCCCTGGAGTCGGGCTGGCTGCGCACCGGTGACCTTGGGCGCATCGACGCCGAGGGATTCCTCTACATCGAGGACAGGGCGAAGGACATGATCATCCGCGCTGGTGAGAACGTCTACTCCGCCGAAGTCGAGGCCGCGATCTACGAGCACACCTCGGTCTACGAGGCCGCGGTGTTCGGAATGGCGCACGAGCGACTTGGTGAAGAGGTCTGTTGCGTCGTGCGGGTGAAGGAAGGCCAGTCGCTCAGCGCAGATGAGCTGAGAGAGCACCTCGTCGGGCATCTCGCGGGCTTCAAGATCCCCACACGCATCGTCGTCACCGACGAGGCGCTGCCGCGTAATCCCGCGGGCAAGCTCCTCAAGCGCTCGATGCCCGAGATCTACTTTCCCTGAACGAGTTCGAGAGCGTGGCGCGCGTACTCGGCGACATTCATGTCGGCGAGAGCCGCGCGCTCGAACCACATCGCGTGATCTGACGTTCCGCCGACTTCATGAGTCAACTCTCCACCCAAGAGTTCCACGGTGTAGATGATTCTCACCGTGTGAATCTTGTCGCCGTTGGAACGCCGACGGGTGTCGGCGCTGACCGTGACCAAGTTCGCCCGGTGCACGTGTAGGCCGGTCTCTTCGATGAACTCGCGTTGGAGCGTCTCTTCTGGGGTCTCGCCGAAGTGTATGCCGCCACCTGGTAGCCACCACAGCGGCGGGTTGTGCTCGGGGTTCGAGGAGCGCACGAGTATGACGCGATCCTCGTCGAGGAGGACTCCGTAGGCGCGAGTGCTCGAGTGCTGCTTACTCATGTCGTGGCTTTCGTTGCAGTTGGATACGTTGCTGACCGGGGGAGAGGTCCTGGTTCTCGAGGAACCGGGTCCGACAACCCTCGGCGCAAAAGTAGTACGTGGTGTCGCCCACCGTGGCCGAGATCGCGTCGGCGGTGTTGACCGTCATGCCACAGATCGGGTCGATCGCCTCGCTGGCGTCGCTCCTCGCCGTCATCTCGCCGGCACCCTCTCCGCGATCGAAGCGCTCGGCGCAGCGGTGCGAACAGAAATAGAAGGTCTCTCCGTGGCGATCGCGCACGGCTACCGGCGCGGTGATGTCCACGTTCATCCCACAGATCGGGTCGATAGCCGTAGCGCTGTCGACGCCGCCGCGGGTGCGGGCGAGCAGGAAGAGGCCAACCACGAGCGCGAGCGCGACCAGGTTGAGCACCAGCGTTGCGCCGAGGGGGAAGTCACCCTGAAGTGCCGGGGGACGGCGGTCACTCGGGATCAGGTGGGCCGAACTGAAGATCACGTCGACGACGAGGCCGCCCAGGCTCATCACGAACCAGAGCAGCGCGAAGAGCCGCAGGGCCATCTTGGTGCCGTAGAAGCGACGGTAGATGAGCAGAAGGGGCAAGGTCACGAGATCGGCGAAGATGAATGCGATCACGCCGCCGAAGGACACGCCACGGCTCCAGAGCGCCGCGGCGAGCGGGATGTTGCCCACCGAGCAGACGAACGAGATGACCGCGAGCAAGGGGGCGATCACGGCGTTCTCGACGGCGGTGATCCAACCGTGACCCGAAAGGAAGATGTGCGACCACCATGACCTCGGCACGTCGACGGCGAGATAACCCGCAATCACAAAGCCGGCGAGCAGTTCCTTGCGCAGCATTGTGATGTCGCCCAGGGTGTAGCGAGCCGCCCTCTGGTAGTTGCGAGGATCGCGCACTCGCTCTCGCCAGGAGACGTTCTCTGCCCGGCCCGGAGGAGGGGCGTCTTGCATCACCTTGGCGCGCAGAGCCTGCTCACTGCGAGCAGAGAACACCATCGAGGTGCCGACGGCGAGGCCGACGATCATCAGTGCTCCGCCGACGAACTGTGCGGCGAGGAATTGCCAGCCCAGCATGAGATACAGCACGATTCCCAACTCGATCACCAGGTTGGTCGAGGCCACCATGAAGATGATCGAATTCGGCCACGATGCGCCGCGTGCGTAGAGCGCTCGGGCCATTGCGCTGGCCGCGTAGCTGCACGATGACGAGATGACCCCGAGGATCGACGACGTGGCCACCGTGCGAGGAGTCGTCGTTCCCAGTTGGGACCGCAGGCCGTCGCGGGGCAGGAAGCTCTGGACAGCTCCTGAGAGGGTGAAGCCCAGCACCAGTGGCCACCATGTCATCCAGAGCATCGCGGCCGCCTCGCGCAGCCCCGCCCAGAGCCAGTGCCACGGGGCGAGGGAGGCGAGCACGGCCTAACGCGTTCTCGGGAAGCCGAGGTCGATCTGGGATTCCGACGGCTGGGGCCAGCGAGTGGTGATGACCTTGGCGCGCGTGTAGAAGGCGAAGCCTTCGGGGCCGTAGATGTGGGCGTGGCCGAAGAGCGAGTTCTTCCATCCACCAAAGGAGTACGACGCGATCGGCACGGGAATCGGCACGTTGATACCAATCATTCCCACCGTCACGTCGCGCGAGAACCGGCGAGCGGCGTTGCCGTCACGGGTGAAGATGGCCGTTCCGTTTCCGTAGGGATTGGAATTGATCAGTTCGAGGGCTTCTTCGTAGGTGGCGACGCGCGCTACGCCCAGCACGGGGCCGAAGATCTCGTTGTCGTAGGCGGCGGTCCCGGGTCGTACGCCGTCGAGCAGGCACGGTCCGACGAAGAACCCGTCGCGCTCAACGAGATTTGTGCCGTCGCGCACGATCGTGATGCCTTCGGCCGGGGCGTTCGCGACGTAGTTGACCACGCGGTCGCGGTGCTCGGCGGTGATCACCGGGCCGAAGTCGCTCGTCGGATCATCGCCGGGGCCCACGGTGAGAGCGTCGATGCGCTCAGCGATCTTGCCAATCAGTGCGTCAGCGACGTCCCCGACGCACACCACCACGCTGATGGCCATGCACCGCTCGCCGGCCGATCCAAAGCCCGCGTTGATCGCGGCGTCGGCCGCGACGTCGAGGTCGGCGTCGCCGAGGACCACCATGTGGTTCTTCGCGCCACCGAGCGCCTGGACCCGCTTGCCGTGGGCGATCCCCGTTTCGTAGACGTGACGCGCCACCGGCGTGGAGCCGACAAAGCTCACGGCGTCCACGCCCGGGTGCTCGAGCAGCTGGGTCACCGTCGCTGCGTTGCCCTGGAGAACGTTGAAGACCCCGGCTGGAAGACCGGCCTCAATCAGCAGCTCGCCGAGGCGTACCGACACCGACGGGTCGCGCTCGGAGGGCTTGAGGACCACGACGTTGCCCGTGGCCAGCGCGTTGGCGGTCATCCACAGTGGAACCATGATCGGGAAGTTGAAGGGCGTGATCGCCACCACCACGCCAAGGGACTCGCGTAGGGAGTGCACGTCGACGCCGTCGGCGACCTGAGGAGAGAAGCCACCCTTGAGGTGCTCGGTGAGCCCGCACGCGTACTCGACGTTCTCGAGTCCTCGTGCGATCTCGCCGTGGGCGTCGGCGAGGGTCTTGCCGTGCTCGGCGGTGATGAGGCCGGCCAGTTCATCGGCGTGCTCCACTAGGAGCTGGCGAAACGTGAAGAGGATGTTGGTGCGCTGCGAAAGCGTGGATGTGCGCCACGTGGCCCAGGCCTGACGGGCGCCGGCGACGACCTCATCGACGAAACCTGGCTCGGGGACCGGCACCTGAGCGCGGACCTCGCCGGTCGCGGGATTGTAGACGGGAAGGGTGCCCTCGCCGGCCTGGCGCACGCCGTTGACGAAGTGGGGGATGGTGTTCATGGGTCCTCTTTCTCGGTGTCCACCCTACCGGTGGTTTCGAGGCGCCTCGGTAGGCTGAGCTCGTGAGTCCAGCCCCCCGCGGCCGTGGCGGCGCGTCGGCGCAGGTCCGTGATGACGGCTCGATTCAGGTCGGGCGCGTGGTGGTGGCCGCCGATGACGTCGCGATCCGAACCACGACCTCCAGCGGGCCTGGGGGACAGCACGCGAACCGTTCTCGAACGAGAGTGGTCGCGACGCTCGACATCGCAAACGCCGTCTCTCTCGACGAGGCCGTTCGATCGCGCCTGCTCGACGTGCTGGGCCCCGTCGTGCGCTCGAGTGCCGGGCGGTTTCGCTCGCAGTCGATGAATCGCGCCGCCGCGCTCGAGCAGCTCGGCGTGCGCCTCGCCGCCGCCCTGGCGCCGGTCACACCTCGACGCGACACCAAACCCACCCGCGCGTCGCGCGAGCGTCGCCTCGACGACAAGAGGGCGCGCTCGCGCCTCAAGTCACAGCGGCGCGCGGAGGACGATTAGCGCTGACCGTGCAGGTGGCGAGTGATGGCGCCGAGGGCCAGATTGAGCGTGTCGTCGAGTGCGGTGTTGGTGTCCTCGTGGGGGCCGCGCAGCGGCGTCAAGGAGGCGTAGCCCGCGGCGACGAGTGCACCGTCATCGTCGGGCGCCTCGTCGCTGACGTCACCAAGTTCCGGCGTCGCGGCGCCGAGTCGCAGCGGCATCTGACCCTCATCGGCCAGCGGCTCGCCGCCGGCCGATGGTCCCGCGGACTTCAAGATCCCGGCGGTGGAGATGCGTCCGCGCTTTACGCCACGTAGGTCGGCCGCGGTGAGATTGGGAACGTTGAGGTTCCACAGTGTCCGACTGGGGGCCGCCATCAGGTGCTCGAGCACCTCCATGGCGACGGCCCCGGCGGTGTCGAAGTGGACGTCCTCGCCCCACTGGACCGAGATGGCCATCCCGGACAGCCCGACCTGCGCGCCGGTCAGGATCGCTCCGACGGTGCCCGAGTGCAGAACGCTGCGCCCGACGTTGGCGCCCGCGTTGATGCCCGAAATGATGACGTCGGGCTGGAAGTTGAAACTCCCGAGCGCACCGAGCAGTGCGCACAGCGCCGGTGGAGCCTCGAGGCCGTAGGCGGGGATGGACTCGGCTCCGGCGATGTGGTGACGTCGGTACTCGACGTACGGGTGGTCGAAGAGGTCGCCGACCGCCGCGGACATCCCCGAATAGTTGGTGTGCGGAGCCACGACGATGGCTTCTCGGGTCTCGTTGTCGGGAGCCTCGCTCATCCAGCGCGCCACGTGGCGGGCGAGCACCGCGATGCCGGGAGCCCCGACGCCGTCGTCATTAGTAAGGAGAAGTCGCATACTGCGTACGATAACGGGCGTAGGTTACGGGGCAGTGAGGAAGAAGGGACCAACGCATGCTTCCCTCGGGTGAGCAGATCGCCATTGCCCACGGCGACCAGCGGGCGGTCATCACGGAAGTGGGCGCGACGTTACGTACCTACGTGCGCGGTGGCGTCAGTGTGATCGAGGGCTTCGCCGGCGACGAGGTGCCGCGCGGTGCGCACGGTCAACTCCTCTATCCCTGGCCCAATCGGATGGGCGACGGACCCTGGACGTTCTCTGATCGCGAGGCCCACGCACCGGTCGACGACGTCAAGAATGACACGGCGATCCACGGCATCGTGCGCTGGCGGCCCTTTCGCATCGAGGCCGTCAACCAGAACCGCTGCGTGCTCTCGCTCTTGCTGCACCCCACGCCCGGATATCCGTTCCTTTCTGAGGTCGCGGTCGCTTACCACCTGGGCTCGCTGGGCCTGACCGTGACGACGACGGTCACGAATCGCGATGATGTGCCCATTCCCTTCGGCGTCGGCTTTCACCCGTATCTCGCCGTGACCACTCCCACCATCGAGGGCGCCGAGCTCGAGGTTCCCGCACGGGCCTACGTGGCGGTCAACGACCGCCACCTGCCGACCGGCGAGATCCTCCCGGTGGCGGGGCACCTGTTGGACTTCACCAAGCGCAAATCACTCTCGGGTCACGAGTTGGACGTCACCTTCACCGAACTCATGCGCGACGACTACGGACTGGCGACCGTGTCGGTTGTCGACGCGGCCGGAGGTGTCGTGGAGCTGTCCATGGACCGCAACTTCCCCTACGTGCAGGTCTTCACGGGTGACACGCTCGAACGGGGCCGACGTCGTACCGCAGTGGCCGTCGAGCCCATGACCTGCCCACCGGACGCCCTGCGTAGCGGCAAGGACATCGTGGTTCTCGAGCCCGGCCAGCACTGGGCAGGCTCGTGGCGACTGCGCCGGAGCGTCTGATGTCGCGGATCGTCCTCGTCACCGGCTCCACCAGTGGCATCGGTGCCAGCGTCGCCCAGCGATTCGCCGACGCCGGTGACACGGTCGTCTTCAACTCTGCGCGCAGCGTCGACGTCGGCAGGGCCCTCGCCCAGGCGACTCCGAACGCGCACTACGTCCAGGCCGACATCGGCCACCCCGAGGACTGCACGCGACTCATCGCCGAGGTGATCGCACGCTGTGGCCGGCTCGACGTCTTGGTGAACAACGCAGGCACGACGCGCGTGATCGATCACCGCGACCTGGCCGCGGCCGACGTCACCGTGTGGCGCGAGATCTTCGAAGTGAACGTGTTCGGCACCTGGAACCTGTCGGTGGCGGCGATGGACGCGCTTCGCGACTCCAAAGGCGCCATCGTGAACGTCACGTCGCTCGCCGGGGTGCGCCCGACCGGGTCCTCGATTCCCTACGCGGCCTCCAAGGCGGCCCTCAACCACTTGACCGCCCTCTTGGCCAAAGCGGTGGGGCCCGAGGTGCGCGTCAACGCCGTCGCACCCGGCCTCATCGATACGCCCTGGACGGCCGATTGGGACGCGGTACGCGCCGCGGTCAACAACCGCGCACCACTCGGTCGCAGCGGCACCCCCGAGGACGTGGCCGACGTCGTCGTCGCCCTCGCGGGATCTCCCTACGTCACGGGCCAGGTCGTGGTCGTCGACGGCGGACTGGGACTGGTGTAGGCCCTTCGGCGACAACTCGACCTGGCCAGTGCTCTTCAATCAACTCGCGTCGATGAAGGTACCCGGCGCCACGACGAATGAGACGTACCAACGGGGCTGGGATAGGCAGTGACGGCAGGTTCCGGTGCGGCGCAACGGTTGCGGATTCTGGAGTGGGCCGGGAGTGCGGTGCGCCACGAGTCACCGCCGGCTCTGCGACACTGGAGGTATGGGTGCCGTCAAGCCGATGCGACGTACGACGACGGAATCTGAGGTCGTCGCCAGCGAAGAGGTCCTCACCAAGCGCCCATGGAATGTCGTGGTCTGGAACGACCCCGTGACGCCGATGTCGGTGGTCGTGGTCATCTTTCGCAAGATCTTCGGCTATTCCAACAACAAGTGCACGCAGCTGATGATGGCGGTCCACCACGAAGGGCGCGCGATCGTCTGGTCGGGTGCGCGAGATCGCGCAGAGTCATATTGCGTCAAGCTTCAGGTGGCCGGCCTCCAGGCGACGATCGAGCACGCCGACTGATGGCGGGCAACCGGCTCTTCGTGCGACGTCGCGACGGACGCATCGAGGTTCGCCTCAACGACGCGGGCCGAAACTTCGTGCGTGACGTGTTCGCACAGGTGGTGACGGCCGAACGCGAACCAGAGCACCTGTGGCACGCGAGCCTCCATTCGCCGATTGATCCGAGCGTGGACGCCGACAACCCCCTCGCGACGCTCTCTCGTCAGAGTGAGACGACGACCAATGCCGAGCTGGCCTTGGTGTGCGTCGACGAGGAGTTTCTGACTAACGCCGAGGCCTGGGCGTGGTTGACGAGTCTGCAGGTGGCATTGCGATCGGTGGCGGTGTCCAATGGCGTCCTGAGCGATGAGAGGCTCACAGAAGTCGAGGTCGAACTCCGGGCCGAGATCGAGACGCTGCAGTCGTTGCTGTTCTCGCTCGCCGAGTGCCTCTAGGCCGGCCATCGACGAGGGCGCTCGTGGCCGAGCGAGTCGTCCACTCGACCCGCCAGCACGGATGCGATTCGAACCCTCCCGTGAGAGCCGCGAAGGCGCCGCGTGACTTCCTGAACTGAGACGGCGGGGCCTTAATTCTCTTTGAGTTCTCCCTGAAAGTCTCTGTGAATGCAGACAGATTCGGCCTTTTCGCAAGTGTCGGTGTTTAGCGTGGAGACATCACATCAGCCGTGTGGCGAAGCGTATCCAACCCTGTTGTTCTCAATGCTCATCGCCGCATTTAGGAGGGATTATGGGACTCAAGGGCATGGTTATCAGTGGTGTCTCCATGGTGATCGGAGCGATTATGTACTGGGCCGTCACGGCGCAGAGCTCCTACGCGGTACAGAACCACGGCTTCCGGCTGTCCACGGTCGGTGCCATCCTTCTCATCGCGGGGGCGATTGGCTTCGTCGTCTCGACCGTCGTGTACGTGACCTCGCGTCGCGCTCCCGCGGCGCCACCGCGGATGCTGGATCGCGAGGTCGTTGACGAACAGGGCCGTCGATCGATCCTCCACGAAGAGCAGCGCTAGACGTCACCCGAAGTCGCTCCGGCGAATCGGTTCGTCGGATTCGGCGACCTAACTGGAAGGAAGGCGCCATGATCAGCGTCGGACTCATCTTGATCATCCTCGGGTATCTCATGGCCAGTGCGTTCCTGTGGTCCCTGGGGGTGCTCGTCCTCGTAGTGGGGCTCGCCTTGTTGCTCCTGGGCTCTCTCGGTCACGCCGTACGTGGTCGACGTCACTATTACTGACTCCCCGCAACGGTGGCGACGTCGTGGCGCCGCGTACGCGATGGCGGCGCTTCGTGGCCCACTCAGCGCCCGCAACGCCGTCGATTGCCTCACCGCCGGTGGCCATAGGAGTCGTTGTGTTGGTCGCACGAGCTGAAGACCAGGTCGAGAGGCGTATTGCAGGTCAGGATGGCGCCCCGCTCTCGTCGCTCCCTTCTTGCGGGAGGGAAGGGCCGGTGGGCCGTTAGGCTTCGCAGATGTCTAATTACCGTTCCTCCCGCCTGCTTCTCCTGACACTGGTGGTGACGACCCTCACCCTCGGAGCCGGCCTGGGGGCCGGCGCGACCACGAAGACGACCGCAGCCTCGGTGCTCGCGGCCGTAAAGACGGCGATGTCCCACGAGAGCGCAGTGCATATCTCGGTGACGTCAACGTCGGCCACGACGCACAGTGTGGCGACCGTCGACATCGGCACCAAGGGTGGGACGGAGGACTATGTCTCGGGCACTTCGCGCGTGCGAATCGTCGTCACCCCCACGAGCGCGTACCTCAGCGGCAATGCCTCCGGCCTCACCGGCCTCGTTGGCCTGACTGCCAAGCAGCAGAAGCTCGTGGGAACCAAGGCAATCGAGATGAAGGCGGGGACCTCGCCGTATGCGAGCTTCAAGTCCAACCTCACGACGAGCGCCTTCGCGGCCTTCTTGCCCACGACGAAGTCAGTCACGCTGAGCCGAGACAAGGCCAACGATTACGTGCTGACATGGTCGACGGCGGCCACGGGCACCGCGCCGGCGGTGAAGAGCACCCTCACGGTCTCCTCTGGCAAGAAGGCGCTGCCGATCAAGGAAGTGGCGTCGGCCAAGTCGGGCGGCGGCACGACGGTCTTCTCGAAGTGGGGAGAGAAGGTGAAGACGCCGACCCCGTCGTCGACGATCCCCTACGCCACGGTGTCCAAGGCCTGAGAGGATGCGGCGCCGCCGCAACGTTGATTCTTGGTGCGCCGGCCGGGACTTGAACCCGGAACCTGTTGATTAAGAGTCAAATGCTCTGCCAATTGAGCTACCGGCGCACAACGAGTCTATACCGCGCGTCGGTGGTGACGTCAGTTGTGCTGGATCGCCTTGACCTCGAGGAACTCCTCGAAACCGTACTGGCCGAGTTCGCGTCCGATGCCCGACTTCTTGTAGCCGCCGAAGGGCGCGACAACGTTGAACGCGCCACCGTTGATCTCGACTTGTCCCGTGCGGATCTTGCGGGCGACCTCGAAGGCCTTCTCGTCCGTGCCGGCCCACACGCCGCCGGCGAGTCCGTAGTTCGAGTCGTTGGCGATGGCGATCGCTTCTTCCTCGGTGTCATAGGGCATGATCGACAGCACGGGGCCGAAGATCTCTTCCTGGGCGATGCGCATGGTCGTCGTCACGTCGGAGAACACGGTGGGGGTGACGTAGAAGCCCTTCTCGAGGCCCTCGGGCGGGGTCACACCGCCACAGACCAGGCGGGCCCCTTCGTCGAGTCCGAGTCGGATGTAGTCGCGCACCCGCTCAAGCTGGGCGGCGCTCGCGAGGGGACCCAGCAGGCTCGAACCCGTGACGGGGTCGGCGGGGGCGAGTCCGGCCGCCGCGGCCGCGGCGATCTCTTCGGCTTCGGCGAGTCGCGAGCGGGGAATCAGCATGCGCGTGAGCGCCGAGCAAGTCTGGCCGGAGTTGAGATAGGCCTTGAACACGCCGTCGCCGACGGCCCGGGCGAAGTCGGCGTCTTCGAGGATGATGTTTGCCGACTTGCCACCGAGTTCGAGCGACACGCGCTTGACGTCGCGAGACGCAAGTTCCATGACGCGCTTTCCCGCGCGGGTCGAACCCGTGAAGGAGACCATGTCGACCTTGGGGTGCGAGACCAGGGCCTCGCCGACCACCGGTCCCGCGCCGGTCAGCATGTTGAACACGCCCTTGGGCAGTCCGACCTCGTCGATGATCTCCGTGATCTGAAAGGCGTTGATTGGCGCGACCTCGCTGGGCTTTAGGACCACCGTGCAACCCGCGGCGAGGGCCGCGGCCACCTTGTTGGCGATCTGGTGGAGTGGATAGTTCCATGGCGTGATGGCGACGACGACGCCGGCGGCCTCGCGCACGAGGGTCGAGTTCCCGACCTCCTCCTCCCAGACGAACTCGTTGGCGCGTTGGGCGTTGTCGGCGAAGGTCATCGTCGGCAGCCCGAGTTGGATGCCCTTAGCGAGCATGAGCGGCATGCCCACTTCGTGGGCGATGGTCAGGGCGATCTCGTCGGCGCGTTCGGCCAGCTTCTCCGAGATGCGCTGGAGGAACTCGCCGCGCTCCTTGGGACTCGTCTGGGACCAGGCGGGAAACGCTGCGGCCGCCGCCTCGACGGCACGCGCGGCCTCGTCAGTGGTTCCGACGGGCACCGTGGCGAAGAGGTCGCCGGTGTGCGAGTCGTGCACCTCGAAAGTGTCCGGCGACGCGGCACGAACCCATTCGCCGTTGATGTAGAAGGAGTCTCGAACGACAGTCATGGCAGCCCCCGCGTGGCCCCGTCGGGGCCTCAGGGCCGAATCTAGCCGGGTCGCGCGCCTGCGCCCGCCGGGACTTCGTGGGGTGAGCGACGGGGGTCGAACCCGCGACCTCCAGGACCACAACCTGGCGCTCTAACCAACTGAGCTACGCCCACCAAGCCTGTCCAGTATGGCACACCCTCGCTTCAGGCGGTCCTGGCCCTACGATGTCACTACGCCCCTGTAGCTCAACTGGATAGAGCAGACGGTTTCTACCCGTCAGGTTGCGGGTTCGACTCCTGCCGGGGGCACTGAGGAATGCCGGGCATCTTCTGCTCGACGAGCGCAGGACAAGTTGAAGTGCGGCCACCTGCTGACGACCGACTGGCGACTCGTCGGGGTTCTCGCTTCACTCGGTGGCGCCACCGAGTCCGGGGTTGAGGTCGTAAGGACAGGGAGCCATCTCGAGTTGCGACTTGCGATCCAGGCCGCGATCTCCCTAAAGCCACGAATGAGTTGCAATTCTGCTAACTAGTGTTACTATGTACTGGTAGGTAGTAACACTGAGTAGAGGGAGGAGGTGCTGGTGGCAAAGCAGATGAGCGAGATGCTCAAGGGTGTGCTCGAAGGCATCGTCCTCGCCTTCTTGGCCGAGCGTCCCGCTTACGGCTACGAGATCACCGCGGGACTTCGCGAACAGGGCTTCGTCGACCTCGTCGAAGGGACGGTGTACGCCGTACTCATCCGCGTCGAGCAGCGAGGGCTCGTGGACGTGGAGAAGGTCCCCTCCGAAAAGGGACCACCGCGCAAGGTCTACGCCCTCAACACGCGCGGCCGGGACCAGCTTGAAGAGTTCTGGGGATCGTGGAGCTTCCTCGCAGAACGTATCGACCAGCTCCGCAACAACTTACGCAAGGAGAACTGAAGTGGCGAGCAAGTGGATCGAGAGTCTGACCGGCTCACTCGAACAGAAGAAGCAGTACCGCCAGTATGTCGCCCGCATGGACGCACTGCCCGAGTCGCATCGAGTCGCTGCGAAGGCTCTGCACCGATATTTCCTGTACTGCGGTGGATTCACCGACGGCGACACTCTCGTCGCGATGTTTGGTGACTTCGTGGACCTCTGGGAGCAGGCCGCGGCCGACGGGACGTCGGTCAGGTCAATTGTTGGCGATGATCCGGTGGATTTTGCCGAGACCTTCGCCCGCGCTTACACCGGCAAGCAGTGGATTGACAAGGAGCGCACCAGGCTCCTATCGGCAATCGACGAAGCGGAGAGGAGCGAACCGTGACGGTGGCTGAGGTGGCGATTCACGTCGAAGGTATAGAGAAGTCCTACGGGGACCTTCCGGTCCTGCGTGGCGTCGAATTCGACGTGCGCGCCGGAACGATTTTCGCTCTATTGGGCCCAAATGGGGCGGGCAAGACCACGCTCGTTCGCATCTTGTCGACACTTACGAAGTCCGACCGCGGAACAGCGGTGGTGAACGGATACGACGTGGCTACCCAGGCGGACAAAGTTCGCGCTTCGATAAGTCTCACCGGACAGTTCGCGGCCGTTGACGACATTCTCACGGGACGCGAGAACTTGCTACTCGTTGCCCAGTTGCGTCATCTCAAGAACGCGTCCGCCGTGGCGGACGAACTTCTCGAGCGATTCTCGCTCGCTGACGCTGCAGGGCGACGGGTGGAGACGTTCTCAGGTGGCATGCGTCGTCGCCTCGACATCGCGATGTGCCTCGTCGGCAGTGCCCCGGTCATCTTTCTCGACGAACCCACGTCAGGTCTGGATCCCGAGGCGCGGCAAGAAGTGTGGAAGGCCGTGAGGAAGCTGGCCGCCGAGGGCACGACGGTGCTGCTGACGACCCAACATCTTGACGAAGCCGAGCAACTCGCGGACCGCATCGCGATACTTCACGGCGGACGAATTGTGGTGAACGGACCTCTGAGTGAGCTCCGGCAACTCCTGGCTCCGAGCACCGTCGAATACGTCGAGAAGGTGCCGTCTCTCGAAGACGTCTTTCTCACTCTGGTCGGCGCGCAACCTCGGGAAGATGTCAGTGACGCTCATCGCGTGGTCGCGACGAGGGAGGAGTCGCGATGACCAGTGACTTCATCGTCGGCACCGCAGTGTTGACCAGGCGATCGCTTCGTCACGTGTTTCGCAGCCTCGACTCGATCATCTCCACCACGATCATGCCAATCTCGTTCATGCTTCTCTTCGTCTACGTGTTCGGAGGCGCGATCTCGGCGGGATCCGCGTCCTACGTCAACTACCTGCTCCCGGGCATACTGCTCATCACCGTGGCCTCCGGCGTTTCCTATACGGCATTTCGACTTTTCTTGGACATGAAGAGTGGCTTCTTCGATCGGCTTCACACGATGCCAATCTCAAGGTCGTCGGTGCTCTGGGCCCACGTGGTGACATCTCTGGTGGCCAACGTCATCTCCCTCGTCGTCGTCGTCCTCGTCGCAGTGATTCTGGGATTTCGAACCGGTGCGAGCCCGATGGAGTGGTTGGCGGTTGTGGGGATTGTCCTCTTGTTCACGTTGACGTTGACGTGGATGGCGGTCATCGCCGGATTGACAGCGAGGTCGTCTGACAGCGTGAGCGCGTTCTCCTACCCGCTCGTCTTCTTGCCGTTCATCAGTTCGGCGTTCGTTCCCACGGGCGCCATGCCTGGCCCAGTACGGTCGTTCGCTGAGAACCAACCAGTGACCTCGGTGGTCAACGCCGTGCGCGCTCTCCTCACGGGCGGAGCCGTGGGAACGAGCGTCTGGATCGCGGTGTCGTGGTTTGTCGCCATCTTCATCGTTTCCTACGTCGTGGCGATGGTGACGTATCGTCGCCGGATCGCC
>DATIVP010000135.1:0-3308 GCA_035465755.1 Acidimicrobiales bacterium
GCCTTCTCGCCGGGCGCGGCGAGCGGATGCACCTGGAGGTGCGTGACCCCCGCCTCGCGAAAGGCCGCGACGCGCTCGGCCACGTAGCTGCGCGGTCCGCACAGCGTGGTCAGTTCCAAGAACTCGTCGGGCACCGCCGCCTCGGCCTCGCGCTTCTTGCCGGCGAGGTAGAGGTCCTGGATCTCGGCGGCGGCCGCCTCGAAGCCGTAGCGACAGGCCAGCTCGTTGTAGAAGTTCTTGCCCTTGGCGCCCATACCGCCCACGTAGAGGGCGACCATCGGGCGCTGGAGCTCGCGCAGCTTGACGATCTCCTCGCCCTCGCCGATCGCGAGCAGGCCGCCGGCGGTGATCATCAGCTCGCCCAGGGCGGGGTCGCGCTTGGCCGCACCGGCTTCGAGCGAGTCGCCCCAGACCTCGCGGGCGCGCTCGGGGATGAAGAGGATCGGGATCCAGCCGTCGGCCACCTCGGCGGTCATCGCCACGTTCTTCTCTCCCAGCGAGGCCACCCAGACCGGGATGCGCTCTCTCACCGGGTGCGCGATGATCTTCAACGCCTTGCCCAGGCCCGTGCCCTGCTCGGGGGGCAGGGGCAACGTGTAGTTCTTGCCCGCGTGCACCAGGGGGGCGTCGCGCTTCCACACGTCGCGACAGATCTCGATGATCTCGCGGGTGCGCCCGAGGGGGTTGGTGTAGGCGACGCCGTGGAACCCCTCGATCACCTGGGGACCCGACGCGCCCAGTCCGAGGTGAAATCGCCCGTCGGAGAGCGCGTCGATGCCCGCCGCGGTCATGGCGATCAGGGTGGGCGTGCGCGTGTAGATGGGGATGATGGCTGAGCCGATCTCCACGGTCTCGGTCAGCGCCGCGAGGTATCCCATCAGGGACGGACTGTCGAAGCCGTAGGCCTCGGCGACCCAGACGAGGTCCAGGCCCGCCTTTTCCATCTCGGCCACCTCGCGCGCGGCCTCCTTGAAGCCCCCCGCGTAGCTGAGCGTCGTCGAAATCTTCACCGTGTCCTCCTCGTCGCCACCAACTTATGACTTTTGTGCCTGTCGCCCGTGATGGGCAGGGCCTACGCTGGATGAGAAAGCAACGGCGCTTTCCCATCAAGAAAAAGGCTGGTGACAACGTGGTCACACACCCCGATCAGGCGCACCCCCACGAGTTCAATCCGTGGCTGCACGTGTCGTCTCTCATCGACAAGGCCGGGCGCCTGCTCGGCCTCGACGAAGGGATGATCCAGCGGATCATCACCCCCGAGCGCATCCTCGAAGTCGCGGTGCCGGTGCGGATGGACTCCGGTGACGTGCACATGTTCACCGGCTGGCGCATCCAGCACGACACCTCGCGCGGACCCGGCAAGGGCGGAATCCGCTTTCACCCCAGCGTGAACACCGACGAGATCGCCGCCCTGAGTGCGGACATGTCGATCAAGTGCGCGGTCGTGAACATCCCCTACGGCGGCGCCAAGGGCGGCGTGAAGGTCGACCCCGAGGCGCTGAGCCGCGCCGAGCTCGAACGGCTCACGCGGCGCTACGCGTTCTCCATCGCGCCGATGATCGGACCCGACCGCGACATCCCGGCCCCCGACATCAACACCGACACCCAGGTCATGAGCTGGATCATGGACACCGTCTCGATGCTGCGCGGGCACAACACCCCCGGCGTCGTGACGGGTAAGCCCCTCTCCATCGGCGGGACCCTCGGCCACGCGGGCGCGACGTCACTCGGCGTGACCATTTGCACCGCGGCGATCCTCGAGCGCATGGGCCGGCCCATGAACGAGCAGCGCGTCGTCATCCAGGGCTACGGCAAGGTCGGTGCCCCGCTGGTCAAGCTCCTCTCGGACCGCGGCATGAAGGTCGTCGGCATCGCCGACGTGCACGGCGCGATCCACGTGCCCGAGGGCATCAGCTACTCGATCCTGGCCAAGCACTTCGCCGACGCCGGCACGGTGGTCGGCTATCCGGGCAGCGTGCACGTCCCCGCCGACGAGCTCTTCACGATCCCGAGCGACATCGCGATCCCGGCCGCGCTCGGCGGCGTGATCACCGAGCAGGTCGCCGAGACGATGTCGGCCTCGATCATGATCGAGGCGGCGAACGGGCCCACCACCGGCGAAGGCGCCGCGGTGCTCGCGAGCCGCAACATCCCGGTGGTGCCCGACGTGCTGGCCAACGCCGGCGGCGTCGTGGCTTCGTACTTCGAGTGGGCCCAGGACCTGCAGGGCTTCATGTGGGAGCGCGAGCTCTTCACCCAGCGCCTGGAGAAGACCATGAGCGAGGCCTTCAAGTACGTCTGGCAGCGCCACCTCGAGCTCAACGTCACGCTGCGCGAGACGGCGATCGCGGTGGGCGTCGAGCGCATCGCCGAGGCCACCGCGATCCGCGGCCTCTTCCCCTGATCGGCCGGGAACGGGAGAAGGGCCCCGGGGCGTCGCCCCGGGGCCCTTCTCATTGATCTAGTTCTTCTCGATGCGGTGCTCGGAGACCTCGCGGTCGGGCCGGGCCAGGCCCTCGTAGACCGCGCCGATCACGACGATGATGAGCATGACGAGCAGCGTCACCCAGCCGTAGTTGAACAGAGCGCGTCCGCTCGTGATCGCGCTCGGCCAGCAGATGTTGACCAACATCAAGAACAGGTAGGCCATGGCACCGATCGTGACCGGCATGCCCCACTTGCCCAGCGTGAACGACCCGTTGGGCACCCAGCCGCGTCGGCGCGCGATGAACGCGCCGAGCACGGTGAGGAAGAAGGACAGGTAGATGCCCGAGACCGCGAAGGACACCAGCGCGTAGAGCGCGTTGATGTTCGCCGGGTAGTCGAACCAGAGGATGTGCACGTTGTGCGACGGGTTCACGAGCACCAAGAGCAGGAACAGGAATGGCACGATGACGCCGGTGATGATGGCGTTGACCGGGGTCTTGTGCGTGGCCGAGACCTTGCGCAGCGCCTTGCTCGCCGGCACCGCGCCGTCGCGCGCCAGCGCGAAGGCGACGCGCGCGCCCGCGCCCTGGACCGCCGTCCCGCAGCTGAAGAACGCGATGATCACCATCACGAGGAAGAAGTCCTGGAGCCAGCCGGGCAGCACCGCGAGGATCGACGGGATGCCGCCAGCCACCACGCCGCCGATGCCCGACTTGGGCGTGGCGAGCAGGAGACCCAGTACCAGCACGAAGGACGCGATGCCGCCGTAGAGGAGGGCGTTGCGCATCGCCTTGGGAACCTGGCGTCCCGCGTCGACGGTCTCTTCGGAGATGTCACCGGCGGACTCGAAGCCGTAGAAGATGTAGACGTTGGCGAGCACG
>DATIVP010000136.1:0-4909 GCA_035465755.1 Acidimicrobiales bacterium
GCTTGAGCGTGACCAGACGCATCGCGCCCGCGATGTTGTAATCCGCGATCGTGTTCGCGTCTCGTTCGATGGCGGGAATGATGAGATCGTCGACAGAGCCGACCGACGAGAGCGATGACGCGATGGCCTCAGGTTGAGAGAGGTCGACCGCGAGCGGGATCGTTCCGAGACCGATCTCGGCGGCGGCTGCTTGGGCCGAATCGATCGTGCGACCCGAGAGATAGACGGTCGCCCCCTGCGCGGCGAGCGTCTTGACGATCTCTCGTCCGATGCCTTGCGTGCCCCCGAGAACGACGGCGGTGCGCCCCGTGCCCTTTGACTCACCCTGCGTCATGTGTCCCCCTCACTATGTTCAGTGTGAATAAACATATCCGATGTTGGTGTCGGGTCAAGGGTGAATCCTTCGCTTCGCGTCACTGCGCCGAATCTCCCACTCGCAGTTCGGGCGAGGCGCGTCTGATCGCCAGCAACGTTGCCAGTACTGCGCGCATGCTCGATTGCAGGAGGCGCGTCCACGGGCCGCGGCGCCATGGAAAACAGTGTGTGAAGTGGCTCTTGACATCAGTGAACACGGTGATACGCTGAGCGAGATTCTGAACAGATCAACTAAGGGGGGGTATGAACAAGCCCATCAGCACGTCCGGCGAGTCACTCGAACACGGTCGTTCCATCGTCTTTCGCAACGGCATCGTCCTGACCATGGACGACGCCCGGCGCGTCATCAAGAACTGCGACGTTCTCGTGGTGGGCGGAGAGATCAAGGAGATCGGCCCGAACATTCAGGCACCGGCCGACGCGCTATCGATTGACGCGAGTGGCGGGATCATCATGCCCGGCATGATCGACACGCACCGACACATGTGGCAAACGGCGATGCGCGCCTACGGGGCCGACTGGACTCTGTCGCAGTACTTCGTCTGGTACTACCTCGAGCACGGCAAGAACTTCCGCCCCCAGGACGTCTACGCGGGCAACCTGCTCTCGGCCATCGAGGCGGTCGACGCGGGTGTCACGACGTCAGTCGACTGGTCGCACGGCCTGCAGACGATTGACCACGCCGACGCGGCGGTTGACGCCCTCGAAGAGATCGACGGTCGCTTCGTCCTCGCCTACGGCAACATCCAGAGCGCTCCCTGGGAATGGACCGCCGACAAGGGGTTTCAGGACTTCTACTCACGTCGCTTTGACGGCAAGGACCGGCTGGGCTTCCAGATCGCCTTCGATGTCGTGGCCGGTCCGGAGTTCCCCGAGCGCGCCGCGTTCGACGTCGCGCGCGACCTCGGCGTGTCGGTCAACACCCACGCGGGCGTCCTCGGGGCCAACGGCGACGACAGCATTCGCCTGATGCATGAGAACGGCTACATGACCCCCGACACCATTCTGGTGCACTGCGCCACGCTGTCCGACGACTCCTACCAGCGCATCGCGGCCTGCGGTAGCTCGGTCTCGGTGTCCACCGAGAGCGAGCAGAGCGCGGGACAGGGCTATCCGTCGTCGTGGAAGCTGCGCCAGTTCGGGATTCCGATCACCCTCTCGCACGACACCTCGGTGTGGTGGAGCGCGGATCTCTTCACGGCGATGCGCACGACGCTCGGCGCAGACCGCTCCCGCCAGCACTTCGAGGCTCACTTGAAGGGCGAGACCGTCACGCAGCTCGACGTGCGCTCCGACGACGTGATCGAGTGGGCGACTCGCGGCGGCAGCCGGGCGCTCGGCCTCGACAGCAAGATCGGCAGCCTCGAAGTCGGCAAGCGCGCTGACATCGTGCTCGTCAAGAACGACGAGTCGCCGGTGATGTTCCCGATCGTGAACCCCTACGGGCACATCGCGATGCAGGCTCAGCGTGCGGACGTGCACACCGTGGTCATCGACGGCAACATCGTCAAGCACGAGCACCGCCTGATCAACATCGACCTCGCCAAGGCACGCAGCGCGGTCGACGAGACCGTCAGCTTCCTCGAGACCACTCTGGGCGAGGAGGCGTGGGACGCGGGCATGCACCCCGACCTGCCGCCCAAGCACGAGATCGACAACCCGTACCACTACAACAAGTAACCCACGCCTAGGTGGGCTGCCCAACACTGCCGGCCGCGCGAGCGGCCGGCAGTGTTGCGTTCAGCGCCGGTGCATATGTGTTCGCTGTGACTTGACACGTTTAGTGAACATCGATAGTGTCTCGACGTTGACCGTGGAACGGCACTCAAAGGGGGGCGGCGGTTGGCACGTGTTGCGCGAGTTGCGCAACGACACAAGGGGGGAACACGAATGAGAAGCAAGATGCGCTGGCTCACGGGCTCAGCGGTCGGGGCCTTGGCCCTATCCACGATGCTGACCGGCCTCAGCACAGCAGCGAGTGCCGCAAAGAAGAAGCCGATCCACATCGCCTACATCTCTTACGCCGTCGGCAACAGCTACGACGCGCCCATGCTCGCCGCCGCGAAGGCCGTGGCGGGTGCCAGTGGTGTGAAGGTCACCGTCTTTGACGGGGCGTACAACCCATCGACCCAGGTGGCCGAGATGCAAGACATCATCAGTTCGCACAGCTACCAGGGCGTCATCCTTCAGCCGATCTACGGCGCGGCCGAGATCAGCCAGGTCAAGAAGGTCATGAAGGCCAAGATCAAGGTCGTCAACATTGACCAGATCCTCGGCCTCAAGTACACGACCGACCAGATCCAGGTGAAGGGCCTCTCGGGCAACGTGGTGTTCTTCCCCTCCAAGATCGGCACCCAGCTGGCCAACCTGGTCATCAAGGCCTGTGGCACCACCAACCCGTGCCAGATCGGCCTCGTGCACAACATCACCGGCGACGAGCCGGACTCGGCGATCACCGCGGCGATCAACGCCAAGCTGAAGGCCTACCCGAACATTCAGATCGTTGCCGAGGGCGACGGCACCTACGCCGTTGGCACTTCGACCACGGTCGTCCAGGGCATGCTCCAGGCGCACCCGAACATCAACTTCATCGTTGGCGCCGACCAGAACTGCGAGGGCGCCCAGATCGCGCTCGGCAGCTCGACCTCAACGAAGCTGATCTGCTACGGCGCGAGCGCCGCAGCCGTGCCCGGACTCAAGAGCGGCATGTGGGTCGGCGACGTCGCGCAGATGCCGGCGACCGAGGGCCAGCTCGGCATGCAGATGCTGATCAAGGCCATCAAGACGGGCAAGCCGCAGGGCTCGAAGAACCCGGTGGCCGGCCTGCCGAACAACGGCGTCCTGACCGCGTCGAACATCAAGAACTTCTCGCCCGAGTGGCCGGGTTGATTCCGTAGAGGAACGACGACGGCCAGTTGAACTGACAAGGCGGACGTGTTCGATCATGTCAGAAGAGACCCTTGACGGCGCCCCCCACCGGGCCGCTGGCGCGTCCGGCGACGACCTCGTCGTCGCCGGCGTGTCCAAGCGGTTCGGTGGGGTCCCCGCCCTTCAGAACATCTCGGTCACCATCGAGGCGGGCAAGGTCCACGCGCTCATCGGCGAGAACGGGGCCGGCAAGTCGACCCTGGGCAAGATCATCGCGGGTGTCATTGCCCCCGACGAAGGAACGGTGAGCCTGGGCGGACGGGCGCTGCACATGACCTCGCCGCGCGACGGCCTCACCCACGGCATCGTGACCATCGCCCAAGAGCTCGCCATCGTGCCGGGCCTCACGGTCGCCGACAACGTCTTCCTGGGCGCCGAGATCGCGACCGGCGGCTTCGTGCGCCGGCGCGAACTTCGCCGGCGCTTTCGAGAACTCGCTCACCGCACGGGATTCGAGCTGAGGCCCGACACGCCGGCCGCCTCTCTCTCCACCGCGGACAAGCAGAAGGTCGAGATCATGCGCGCCCTGTCGCGCCAGGCCTCGATCGTCGTCATGGACGAGCCTTCGGCAGCCCTCTCGAGTCACGAGATCACGGCACTGCACGGAATCATCCGCTCGTTGGCCGCGAGCGGGACGGCCGTGATCCTGATCTCGCACTTCCTGTCTGAGGTGCTTGCCCTCTCGGACACCATCACCACGTTGCGTGACGGTCATCTCGTCCAGACCGTCGACGCTCGAGGCGCTACGCAAGAGAGCCTCATCGAAGGCATGCTCGGGCGTCCGCTCTCGGCGACCTTCCCCGAAAGGCGATTTCCCGCTCACGACGCGCCGGTCGTGCTCGAAGTGGACAGCCTCTGCGCTCCCAGAGTCGAGAACTGCTCCTTCAGCCTGCGCCGTGGCGAGATCCTCGGCGTCGCGGGCCTCGTCGGTGCGGGACGCTCCGAACTCGCTCGCGCCATCTTTCGCGACGCCAAGGTGTCGGCGGGCTCAGTTCGCCTGGGGGGCGACGACCTGTCGGGACACAACCCCCGCCGTTCGATTCACCGCGGGCTCGTGATGATCCCCGAGTCACGCAAGGAGCTCGGCCTGATGATGGGCCGATCGGTTCGCGAGAACGTGTCACTCTCGCGGCTCGATCTCGTCAGCCGATTGGGCTGGGTGTCGAGAATCCGTGAGCGCCGTGCGGTTGCTTCGCTGATGGAGCGCACCACCGTCAAGGCCGCGAGCATGTCGCTGCCCGCCACGATGCTCTCAGGCGGAAACCAGCAGAAGCTCCTCTTCGCCCGGTCAATGATGAAGACACCGGCGGTCCTGATCGCCGACGAGCCCACGCGCGGCGTCGACGTGGGATCGAAGCGGGCTATCTACGACCTCCTGGTCGAGATGGCCCGCGAAGGGATGGGGATCATCGTGATCTCCTCTGAGCTCGAGGAGGTCCTGGGTCTGGCCCATCGGGTCCTCGTGATGCGCCACGGGCGGATCTCCGCCGAGTTGGCGGGCCAGGACATCAGCGAGGAGGCGGTCCTCGAGGCCGCCTTCACCGAGAACAGCGCCAGCTGAGGAGATGACATGACCGAGACCCTCACCGACCACACGAACGCCGAC
>DATIVP010000137.1:0-5623 GCA_035465755.1 Acidimicrobiales bacterium
TGACGAGTGCAGCGACCTCTGCAACGAGATCATCGAGGAGGAGCTCGCCGAGAGCAGCGAGCTCGGCCTCGACCACCTGCCGAAGCCGCGCGAGATCTTCGACTTCCTCCAGAACTACGTCGTCGGCCAGGACACCGCGAAGAAGTCGCTCGCCGTGGCCGTCTACAACCACTACAAGCGCATCCAGGCGGGCGAGGCGATCAAGAAGGGCGACGACCACGTCGACATCGCCAAGTCCAACATCCTGCTCATCGGCCCGACCGGCTCCGGCAAGACCTACCTTGCCCAGACGTTGGCCAAGATGCTCAACGTGCCCTTCGCGATCGCCGACGCGACGGCCCTGACCGAGGCCGGCTATGTCGGTGAAGACGTGGAGAACATCCTGCTCAAACTGCTCGCGGCGGCGGACTTCGATGTGAAGCGCGCCGAACGAGGGATCATCTATATCGACGAGATCGACAAGATCGCTCGCAAGGCCGAGAACCCCTCGATCACCCGCGACGTCTCGGGCGAGGGCGTCCAGCAGGCGCTGCTCAAGATTCTCGAAGGTACCGTGGCGAGCGTTCCGCCACAGGGTGGGCGCAAGCACCCGCACCAGGAGTTCATCACGATCGACACCTCGAACATCCTCTTCGTGTGCGGCGGCGCCTTCGCCGGGCTCGAGCAGATCATCGAGCGCCGTCTCGGCAAGAAGTCCATGGGCTTCAACTCGCCCATCGAGTCCAAGCGAGCCGGCGACATCGAGTTGTTCCGTCACGCGCTGCCCGAGGACCTGATGAAGTTCGGCCTCATCCCCGAGTTCATCGGGCGCCTGCCCATCGTCGGGGCAGTCCAGCAGTTGGATCGCGACATGCTCATTCGCGTGCTCACCGAGCCCAAGAACTCGCTGGTGAAGCAGTACCGCCAGGTCCTGGCCATGGACGGCGTGGACCTCGAGATCGAGCCGGGCGCCCTGGAGGCCATCGCGGACCTCGCGCTCGAGCGCGGGACCGGGGCTCGAGGGCTGCGCTCGATCCTCGAGAGCGTCTTGCTCGAAACGATGTTCGACGTTCCCGGTCGCGGTGACGTGACGCGCTGCATCGTCACGGCGGAATCGGTGCGCGACCAGGTGGCGCCGACCTACGAGTTGAGAAAGACGACGCGGACCCGTCGCGCGAGCTAACGCGTGCGCTTTCTCTCTTACGATGAGGCCCTGACGTGGCTCGAGTCGCACGTCGACTTCGAGCGTGTCATCCCACGTCGGCGTGTGCCGAGCCTCGAACCAGTGGTGGCCGCGCTGCGGCTCCTGGGCGACCCGCATCGCGATTATCAGTGCGTGCACGTGACCGGAACCAACGGCAAAGGCACGACGTCGACGCTGAGCGCCGCGCTCTTCGCGGGATGTGGCCTGCGCGTGGGTACTTTTACGAGTCCGGACCTGCACGCCGTGAACGAACGCATCGCGGTCAACGGCGAGCCGATCGACGACGACGATCTCGTGTCGCTGCTCTCGCGCCTGGCTGACGTCGAATCCACCGGCGAGGTCACCCTGACCCGCTTTGAGCTTCTCACCGTCGCGGCCATGCTGCACTTCTCCGACGAGGGGGTCGAGGTGGCGGTGATCGAGGTGGGCATGGGCGGCACCTGGGACTCGACCAACGTCCTCGAGGCGCCCGTGGCCGTGCTGACCAACGTCGACCTGGATCACACCGCGGTCTTGGGCACCACGGTTCGCGAGATCGCCACCGATAAATCGGGCATCATCCATCCCGGGGCGATTGCCGTGGTCGGCACCACGAACGCCATCGTGGTCGACGTCGTGCGCACCCGCTGTGAGGTGGTGGGGGCGACGCCGTGGATTCGCGGCATCGACTTTGACCTAGAGAGCAACGAGCTCGCCCTCGGCGGTCGACTTATCAGCGTGCGCACACCCTTTGCCACCTACGACGACGTTCTCGTGCGGCTGCACGGTCTGCACCAGGGCGAGAACGCCGCGACGGCCATCGTCGCCACGGAGGCCCTGCTGGGACGGGCTATTGGCGACGAGGTCGTGCGCGAGGTGCTCGCCCGCGCGACCATGGCCGGGCGGCTCGAAGTACTCGCGCACCATCCCATGCTTCTCGTGGACGGAGCACACAATCCGGCGGGCATTGCTGTCTTGTGCGCGGCCCTCGACGGGGCGTTTCACGTCGAGGGAACGCGTCGCTGCGTGATCGGGGTCTTGAGTGGACGCGACGTCACCGAAATGGTGACCCCGCTCGTCGAGATTGGCTTCGATGAGTTCTTCTGCTGCGCGCCAGCGTCGCCGCGTGCGGTGCCCGCGAGCGAGGTCGCCGGCGCGCTGCGCGCCCTCGGCGCGGTGGCCTACGAGCACCCCAACAGCGCCACCGCTCTTGCCCACGCGCGCGAACGAAGCAGCGATGACGATCTCATCGTCGTGACCGGCAGCCTCTATCTGGTCGGCGCGGTGCGCGGCGAGGTGCTCGGGATCTCGTCTCGCCACCTCAACTGAAACTGTTAGATTGGCCCGCTGTGAATAGAACCCTGATCATCGTCAAGCCCGACGGCGTCGAACGTGGGCTGACCGGTGAGATCCTGGCCCGTCTCGAGCAGAAGGGACTGAGGCTGGTGGCCGCCGAACTGCGCCGCCTGGATCGCGCTACCGCGGAGCGCCACTACGTCGAGCACGCCCAGCGCCCGTACTTCGAGGGGCTCGTCTCTTTCATCACCCGCTCTCCGGTGCTGGTCGCCGTCGTCGAGGGGCCGGAGGACACCTGGAAGATCGTGCGCACGCTCATGGGTGCCACCAATCCGGCCGAGGCGGCCCCCGGCACGATTCGCGGTGACCTGGCCACCCAGATGTCAGAGAACCTGATCCACGGGTCGGATTCCGCCGAGTCAGCGGTGCGTGAGATCGGGATCTTCTTTTCCCACCTGGTCTAACGCTGTGGGTGGTCGACGACGGCCCGCGTGCCCTAGCCTTGTGGGGGAGGGTGGCGTCCCCTCGCCAAAGGGTTTGTATGGTTGACAGTCGTTTCTCACTTCTCGGCCGGGACATGGCCGTCGACCTCGGCACGGCTAACACGCTGGTCTACGTGCGCGGACGCGGCATCATCTTGAACGAACCGTCGGTCGTCGCCGTTGACGTCAAGGACGGCAAGCCTCTCGCCGTGGGCGCCGAGGCCAAGCGCATGATCGGTCGCACACCTAGCAACATCCAGGCGATCCGACCCCTCAAGGACGGCGTGATCGCCGACTTCGAGATCTGCGAGAAGATGCTGCGCTATTTCATACACCGCGTGCACCAGCGGCGCTTCGCCAAGCCCCGCATGGTCATTTGCGTGCCGTCGGGCATCACGGGCGTCGAGCAGCGCGCGGTCATGGAGGCCGCCGAGTTCGCCGGCGCGCGCAAGGCGTACATCATCGAAGAGCCGATGGCCGCGGCCATCGGCGCCGGACTTCCGATTCACGAGCCGAGCGGCAACATGGTCGTCGACATCGGCGGCGGCACCACCGAAGTGGCGGTCATCTCCCTGGGCGGCATCGTGACCAGCCAATCGATTCGCGTCGGTGGCGACGAGCTCGACGAGGCGATCGTCGCCTTCGTGAAGAAAGAGTTCCAGTTGGCTCTCGGTGAGCGCACCGCGGAGGAGATCAAGATCCAGCTCGGATCGGCGTATCCGCTCGAGCAGGAGTTGCGCGCCGAGATCCGCGGACGCGATCTCGTGACTGGTCTGCCCAAGACGGTCGTCATCTCGACCGAGCAGATCCGCCAGGCCATCGAAGAGCCGGTCCAGGCCATTGTCGATGCCGTGAAGGTTACGTTAGATCGCACGCCGCCCGAGCTCTCGTCAGACCTGATGGAACAGGGAATCGTGCTGACCGGCGGTGGCGCGCTGCTCAACGGCATCGCTCAGCGCCTCGAGTTCGAGACGAACATGCCCATCATCGTTGCGAACGACCCCCTCAATTGCGTGGCCCTCGGCAGTGGCATGTGCCTCGAGGAACTCGAAACCTTCTCACGCATGTTGAAGTCCAGCCCGTCTCGTTAACGTGGCCAGCGACCGGGCGAAGCGGCGAGCCTGGACGCTCGGGGTGTCGGCGACCTTGGTGGCGACCCTTCTCTATTTGACCGTCGGCGTCGAGTCGGGAGTGCGCAGCGCGATCAACCTTGTGGTCTCACCCTTTAGCTGGACGGTGAATGAGATTGCCCGCCCGGTCGGTCACCTCTTCGCCGGAGCGATCAACTATTCCGACGTCGTGGCCCAGAATCAGCGGTTGCGCTACGAACTCGGAAAGGCGCAGACCGCCCTCAATCAAACTTGGGCGATGCAGCGCCAGCTCCAGCAGATGACGACCCAGCTCCACGTGCCCTTCGTGGGTTCACTGCCGGTGGTCGCCGCCCAGGTCACGACGCTCGCGCCGACGAGCTTCGCCGCGACGGTCGACATCTCGGTGGGTCGCGAAAACGGCGTGCTCGCCGGCATGCCGGTGGTGGCCAACGGTGGACTCGTAGGCACGGTCATCTCGACCACGCCCCACGGCGCCACCGTGCGCCTCATCACCGATGCCAACTCGACGATCGGGGTCACCTACGCCAACTCCTCGACGTCGATCGTGTTGAGCGGGCACGGACTCAACAACGCGATGGGTGCGTCCTCGGTGGCTCTCACCTCGGCGATTCGCCCGGGCACCGTGCTCTTCACTGACGGGCTGCGCGGCGGCCTGTACCCCTTGGGACTTCCGGTGGCGCGCGTCACCCACGTGAACCTGACGCCGGGGGCGACCACCTACGACGTGGGCGTCGCACCGACGGCCAATCTCGCCGATCTCTTCTACGTCGACGTGGTGCTCTGGGAGCCCTCTACGTGAGTCGCGCGTTGGTGCCGGCGCTGGTGGCCACTCTCTTCATCGTGGGCGTGCAGCTCGTGGTATTGACCAACCTGCGCGTCGCGGGAGTGGTGGTCATGGCGGTCTGGCTCTGGCCGCTGGCGGTGGGTCTGTCGGGTTCGACCGCTCTTGGCCTCATCGTCGCGGGCGTGGGGGGACTGTGCGTGGACGCCCACGCGATCACGCCCTTTGGACTCACCGCCGTCGTGGGCGGGGCCGTCGCCTGGGTCGCCGCTCGACTCGGTCGCGAGGGAGTCGGCGACCTCGATTCGGCCGCGTGGTGGGTCACGCCAATTCTGGGTGCGATCTTCGGGCTTCTCGCGCCGGCTCTGTACGTGGTCCTCGGGGCGGTGGTCCTCAACTTCTCGCTCTGGCGCGGCAGCGTGCTCGACGCGATGTGGGTGAACGCGCTCGCCTTCGCGGTCTTCGCTCGACCACTCGCGCGGCTCGGACGCGTGGTCACGCGGCTCTCGCCCGCGATGCGACGATGAAGAAGTCCTGGCGCGAGCGCCCGACCGGCTCACTGTTCTCACGGCTCTGGCGGCCGTGGGTGACGCTCAACCCCTTCCGCGGACGGGGCCGCTCGATCAACGAGCCGCGCGCGGTCGGCATTCGCGACCTCGTGGCCTCGCCCGAGGAGATCGGCTCGAGGCCCGAACGGCGCTGGATGGTGATCGGCATCTTCTTCTTCGTGCTCTTGCTGGTGTTGATCTACCGGCTCTTCAACCTGCAGATCCTCAACTACTCACAGAGT